>NZ_JBEOOQ010000008.1:0-119234 GCF_040309305.1 Pseudoalteromonas sp. RB2-MNA-CIBAN-0110
TAGGACATTACCAGGCTTCAAATTGTAGAAAGCCCGAATCTAACGATTCGGGCTTTTTTACGTCTGCAGAAAAGTGATTCAGGGATTCCTTTAGAGCGAAGGACTTCTTAGTAAATAATTTATATCGATCAGCAATAATATTTAATCAATTTGAGGGATTAAATCTGACGCTAACTGCGTTAAAAACCTCATATATACAACAATTAAATAACGAATTTTTGCCCTTCTTTTATCGACTCTGCTTAGTTATTGCTCTAATCTCAATTTATGATCTGTTCAATTATGTAGTTTATAAAAATGTGACAGAACTCGTTTAGGTGAAATTAGAATAATAAGGGCTTAATAATGAGTGAAATTGATAATCATCCGCATGGTATTTTTTGTTGGTCAGAACTTTGTACACACAATTGGAAAGAAGGTAAGACGTTTTATACCTCATTATTTGATTGGGGGTATGACGACCAGCCTATTGGGGAGGGCATATATTACACCATGCTACAAAAGCAAGGTGGTGATATAGCCGCTATGTATGAAATGCCTAAAGAGCAAATTAGTGAAGGGATCCCAAGTCATTGGTTGGCTTACATTGCCGTCGATAATGTTGATGATTGTGCGCTAAAAGCTAAAGAACTAGGTGCTAAAGTTATTGCCGGTCCTCATGATGTTATGAATGCAGGACGAATGTTGATGCTAAAAGATCCTGTAGGTGCCACTGTTGCACTATGGCAGGGGAATGAGCATAGAGGTTGTAAGCACTTAGGTGAATTAAACACGCCTTATTGGCATGAGTTAGCAACCAGAAATAGTAAAGTAAGTAGAGACTTTTACTGTGCTTTACTAGGCTGGGAAAGTGAAATAAAGCCAATGGAAGGTATGAACTACACTTTATTTTTGGTTGATGGACAGCCAATTGCCGGTATGCTTGAGATGACAAGCGATTGGCCTGAAGATATTCCTGCTCATTGGATGATTTATTTTGCAGTAGAGAGCTGCGATACAGCAGTAAATAAAGCCGCTAGCCTAGGTGGACAAGTATGTGTTCCTGCAACAGATATCCCCGATGTTGGTCGTTTTAGTATTATATGCGACCCTCAAGGTGCTGTATTTTCGGTGATCGAATCTGTTATAGATGACGTTTAAACAGTTACATTAGCTTTAGCGTTAATTTACTCGCTAGTTTGTTATAATACTCGCCAATTAAATCGTCAGAAAGTGCAGAGAACGCAATGGAATTTGAACAAGATAGCAATTTAACCCTTCCTTTATTTCTATTAGATGAATCATTAAGTGATAGAGATTTAGAGCAGCCTGATTTTGAAATATCAATTGGACTTGATGATGAGTTACTTGCTCAAATTTGCCAAAATCCAAGTGAAGATAGCAGTGTAGCTATTACCGTTAGCGGTTATGAGTTGCTTATAACTGATTCTCTGTATTTAAGTATATTAGAGCAAGAGCATGATGCGCAGATAACATTAACGCATGGGCCTCTTTTAAGTATTGTTTTGAATACTGAAGGTCAAAAAACATTCGTTTCTCCTCAAATGGATATGATGCCCACCTTCGATTTAGGTGACGAGGACGAATGAAAAAAATAATAATAAGTACATTTGTATTAATTATCCTTAGTGGTTGTGCTTACTTAGGTAATGCACATTACGATGATTTATTTGGCCCTGAACAAGCGCAAGAGCGTATCGTTCCACATTCTACCCTTGCTGGAGCTGATTTTTTACAAAACGTAAAACCAGTACTCGATACCCGCTGCGTCGTTTGCCATGGTTGTTACGACGCACCTTGCCAGCTTAAGCTCTCATCCCCTGAAGGTATTGATCGAGGTTTGAGTAAAGAGCTCGTTTACGATGGAACTCGTTTATTGGCAACGACCCCAAGCCGTTTATTGTTTGATGCAACCAATACACAGCAATGGCGAGAAAAGAACTTTACGCCAGTGCTAAATGAGCGCGTACAAAGTGAAGAAGCAAACTTAGCGGGAAGTGTTTTATTTAATAGTTTAGTGTTAAAGCAAAGCTATGAATTACCAACTAATGAAGTGCTAGATGATGAATTTGATTTTTCATTAGGGCGTTCGCAAACCTGTGCAACAATGGGGGAGTTTGACCGATTAGCTGACGAGCAACCTCATGGCGGTATGCCTTATGGTTTACCTGGGGTTTCGCGCGAAGAGTTTAATCATTTACAGAACTGGCTTAAAAATGGCGGTAAAATGTCACATATTGAGCCACCAAGTAAGTATGATCAGAATAAAATAAAGGGCTGGGAAGCATTTTTAAATCAAGATAACTTAAAGTATCAGTTATCAGCACGTTATATTTATGAACATTGGTTTTTAGCACATATTTATTTTACGTCAGAGGACCCACAAAGCTTTTTTAAACTAGTTCGCTCAAGTACGCCTCCTGGTGAGGAAATAAAGTTAATTAATACGCGTCGTCCATACGATGACCCTAAAGTTAGCCGTGTTTATTATCGTTTTATGCAAGAGCGTACAACCATACTTTCTAAAACGCATTTACCACTTGAGCTTAATGAAACTAAATTACTGCGTTTGTACGAGCAGTTTATTGCGCCAGATTATACAGTTACGCAAATGCCGAGTTATGAGCCTAAGTCAGCATCTAACCCATTTAAAACTTTTGAAGTTATTCCTATTAATTCTAAATATCAATTTATGCTTGATGAAGCAGAGTTAATTATTATGGGCTTTATAAAAGGGCCTGTTTGTCGTGGTCAGATTGCTTTAAATGTCATAAATGATCACTTTTGGGTGGCATTTGCTGATCCTGATAAGGTTGCGACTCCTGCTGTAGGGGAAATGCTAATGCAACATGAAGAAGCTCTAGAACTTCCTGCCGCAGAGGAAAGTAATGCGTTACCTATTTCTAGCTGGGTTAAATATTCAGTTCGTGAGAAAAAATATTTACAGGCAAAAGTTGAGCTTGCAAACGAAATGTTCAAAGGTGGCGAGCATCTTACAACTGACTTGCTTTGGAAAGGTGATGGGCATAATAAAAATGCTGCACTGACCATTTTCCGCCACTTTGATAGTGCAACTGTTGTTAAAGGTTTTATTGGTCAAGAGCCTAAAACCACGTGGATACTTGATTATGCGTTATTTGAACGTATTCATTATTTGCTTGTGGCAGGCTTTGATGTATACGGAAATATAGGCCATCAATTGGTTACACGTTTATATATGGATTTTTTACGTTTAGAGGGAGAGCAAAACTTTTTAGCTCTATTACCTGAGCACAAGCGTAATCAAATCAAAAAGCAGTGGTATCGTAATTCACCACCTGACTTATCTAAGTTCTTTAAAAGTAACCGAGAATTTAGCCAGCCCAGTGGTATTAACTATGAAACTGATGATCCACAGCATGAACTATATACCTTGATGAAAGAAGCCTTAGCGCCAGTTTTAAGTGAAAAATACAACTACACTGAAGTGGCAAAGCCGTTAAATGTAATAAGTGAAATGCCAGCAAAAGCGGTTAACTTATTACCTCAGCTTTCTTTTATACTTGTAAAGCAAGAAGATAATAGCCATAAGGGCTACACTATTATTCATCATAATGCGCACTACAATATATCTAGTTTATTAAACGAAGATGGCCAACGTGCTTATGATGAAGATACCGCGACTATTGTTCCTGGGTTTATCGGAGATTATCCAGCAGCTATTTGGTATTTAAATAACGAGCAGCAAGTAAATGCTTTTGCCGAGCAATTGCCTATGATGCAAATAGAAGCTGATTATGGTGCATTGAAATCTAAGTTTGGTATTCGACGTACTCATCCACAGTTTTGGCAATACAGCGATATATTGCACGATACAGCTAAAAAATATCGTGGGATAGAATATGGAATGTTCGACTATAACCGTTTAGAAAATAGATAGTTAAATAGTTTTATTTTATTAGCCCAACTTTTTAGTTGGGCTTTTTTATTTAATAATCATTATTTAAGCTGCTTATTAGTTCTAAAAAATTGAGCTACACTTAAAACAAAAACAGGGCTTAGTATGTTTAAAGTTGTCGCGAATATCCGTACTCGTTACCGATGGGCATTAATAGCAATAGCACTATTAATAAGCACATCAGCATCACTTATGCAGTATTATTTTTCGGTGCAAAAATACGACGCAAAAATAATAAATATGGCTGGTAAGCAGAGAATGCTTTCTCAAAAAATAGCTTGGCATAGTAATGAGTTATTATTATCGGCAACAAATATTTCTGAGCATACTAAAGCGTTAAAGGCATCAGTCGTATCATTCAAAAAAACTCATAATTACTTACTTTCAAAAAATGCTAATGGAGAGTATCAGTACCTTACACCTAAGCTTATTAAGCTATATACGTTAGCTCCTCATAAACTAGATACCCAAGTTGCAACATATATTCAGCAAGCGGAAAATTTGCTTTATCAACAAGGCCAAGTAGATAAGCGTATATTCTCTGTAACTGAGGTTGAAGAGCTATTAAAGCAACTAGATCATGCAGTGAATTTATTTGAAGAGCAAGCTGTCCAAAAATTGAACTGGGTATCTAACCTTGAATTATTATTTTGGCTTATGGCGATGTTTTTACTACTTGTAGAGTTAAGATTTGTATTTATGCCAATGGAAAAAGAAATAGGTAACGCATTGTCTAAATACCAAAAACAAAAAGAGTTCGCTCAACAAGTGAGTCAAAATAAAGAGCATTTTATTGCCAGAGCAAGTCACGAATTTAGAACTCCTTTACAGGGTCTTATTACGTCTATTGAGGAGTTAAAGGTTTCTGATACGCAGCAAAGCGTTAAAACCCAAGCTAATTACTGCGCACTTAGGTTAATAGCTATATTAGATGAACTGCAGGACTTGCAAGCTTTAAGTACAGGTAAGTGGGTACCGCAATTTAAAAATGAAAACCTTCTAGAGTCGTGTAATAAAGTACTAATGGCTTACGAGCATGCTTGTCAGCAAAAAGGCCTGAAACTAGTTAGTTGTTTAGATGAATCATTAAATTGTGTATGTAAATTGGATCATCAACGTTTGCAGCATACGCTTACAGAATTAATCAGTAACGCTATTAAGTTTACGACAGAAGGTGAAATTACTGTCTCTGCAAAGCTTTTTAATGATGAACTTTGTGTAACTGTAAGTGATACTGGTTGTGGTTTTTCGAAAGAGATTACTGATCTTGAATTTGACTCATTTAAACAAACAAACCATTTTCAAGGATTAAGAACAGGTCTCACTCGGGTTCAGTATGTTGTAAAGGCGTTGCACGGTGAAATTACCTTCAAAAATAATGAAGCTAATGGAGCGCTGGTATCTTTGCACTTACCAATAATTGCCAGTAAAGCCCTCCCAAACCCTCATAAGATAAATGACAAACTAAAGTGTTTAGTCGTTGAAGACAATCCATTAAATACTATATTACTGACCCGCATACTTAGCTTATTAGGTTTAAGCTATAATTGCGCTGAAAACGGCAAAGTCGCGTGCGATATGGTGAGTGAAAATCAATACGATATTGTTTTTATGGACTTAAATATGCCAGTAATGGATGGGTTTGAGGCGATTAAAAAAATACGCTCTGATCTTAATAAAGTAATGCCAATTATTGTTATAACAGCAAATACTTCACAAAATGATATAGAGCGAGTTTATGAATACGGAGCTAACCTCCATATTCATAAGCCAATAAGCCAGCAAGCAATTAAAGACGCATTAAATAGTATTAGCGTTGCTAGGGCGTGTTGATCTTTGGTAGTTGAATTTGCAGCAGACTGTTTGGTTTTTAGGCAAGGCAGAGCCTATGTAGTGTGGTTATTCCCCATAAATAGGCGATAACGCAGCATAAATACCAAACATGCGCTGCCCATTGGGTTCTTTCTAGGGACGATTAACTCTTTGTTGCCTACATGGATGTAGGTAAGGGGCGTGAGCAGGACGCGGAAGCTTTACTCGGTTTTGACTTAGCCCACTAGGTTACAAACCTCGCGCTGCGATTTAATCGCCCCTAGATTGAACAAATTTCAATCCACAAAGATCAACACGCCCTAGTGAAATAAATTAATTTTGCAGATAACAAGCTTGCTAAGCTCTTTTAATATGCGTTAACTTGCTGTTTTAAGGTTTATTAGGAAAAGTTAGTGCAGTCAATTACGCTTGAGCAATTTAATGGTTACTTACAAGGGCAAGGCAAAAGTCGTTACGACATATGCAACCTAGATTGGCAAGTGAATCTAGGAGAACATTGGCTGCTTCTAGGTGCTAATGGAGCCGGTAAATCTGCACTGACAGCTGCGTTAGTTGGTGAAGCTAAGTGCGAAAGTGGTAAGCGTATAAGTAGTATTAATAAGCTTATGCTCGTGTCTTCAGATTCGCATAAACAGTTACTGGCCCAAGAATTAGAGCATGAAAAGCACACCCTCGTTAAAGACCTTATATTTGCAGAGCATAGTAATAATGGTGAGTTATTAGCGCAGCTAATAAAATTATTTAAATTTAGCTCATTACTAAATAGGCATTTTAGAGATCTTTCAACGGGTGAAACTCGTAAACTCCTACTTATTAAAGCACTCAGCTCCCATAGTGAGTTAGTCGTGCTTGACGAGCCATTTGATGGACTCGACGTACAATCTTGCCAGCAACTTAATAAAATACTTATAGAGCTTAGCCACACGATTACTTTTGTTTTTGTGCTAAACCGCTTAGACGAAATCCCTTCATTCATTACTCACTATGGTTATGTAAACCAAGGCTGCTTGTTACATACTTTAGCAAAGCCAAGTAGTGAGCAATTAAGTGACTTACTAAAACTACTTCATTTAGAGCATACTTCATTGGATGTGCCATCTCCTGACGCCGAGCAAGAGCAAAAGGCATTCACCGGTAATACCTTAGTTAAATTGAGTAATGCTAAAGTTAGTTATAGTGACGTAAGCATATTCAAAAATCTCAATTGGACTATAAAAAAGCATCAGCATTGGCAGCTTACTGGAGCGAACGGTTCAGGTAAAACATGCCTATTAAATTTAATAACAGGTGATAACCCACAGTGTTATAACAATGACATTGAAGTGTTCGGTTTTAAACGCGGAACCGGGGAGAGTATTTGGGATATAAAACAGCATATTGGTTTTATATCTAACGCGCTACATATGGATTACCGCGTAAGTATATCGGCTTTAAATACTGTTATTTCAGGTTTTTACGACAGCATAGGTTTATATCAAAAACCGAGCGACGCACAAATTAATATTGCTCAACAGTGGCTGGCATTTATTGGTTTAAGTGATAAACAAAATATCTCATTCACTCAGCTTTCGTACGGCGATCAGCGTATGTTATTAATTGTGCGGGCTATGGTAAAACATCCAACGTTACTCATTTTAGATGAACCTTGCTTAGGCTTAGATGAAGCAAACAGGCAGCGTGTACTGCTACTAATAGAGAAAATTTGTGCTGCCAATACAAGTACTGTGATTTATGTAAATCATCATGCGGCAGACAAAATTAAAGGAATAGAGAATTACTTAAAAATGGAAGACTTTCATTAAAAGCTCACAGAAAGGTTGAGCGAAAAATCACTCAACCATTTTTATTTTAAAGACGAGTAACGCTAAAGCCTTTATCTCGTAGCTGTTTAAGTAACCCGTGTTTTTCAGGTAAATGCAGAGCGCCTACGGCAATAAATAATTGCTCGTTTGCTAAACGCGGTGTGAGTTGTTTAACCCAATTATTATTGCGGTTAGTTAGCATTACTTGCTCGCTAATTTCACCATAATTACTGTCATCAAAACTCATGTTGTAGTAATCGGTTAGTGTATCCATATCCCCGTTTTTCCAGGCATTAACTAATTTGATAAAGTAAGTATTAATATCGCTGAGTTGCTCAAATGTTTCTTCAATCATTTCATTGCTTAATAGCGCCATGCCATCAAACATTTGCAGTTGTTGCTCTAGAGTTTCAAGCTCACCAATTTTTATTTTATGTTCTTTAGCGTAAGCAAGTACTTGCTTGTCTATGCCGGTTTTATCTGAATATCCTGCATTTTGAAATTCAATTTGCATCATAGTCACCATAACAGCCCAAGGCTTTAAGCCATTAAACATAGCAATATCAATCGACTTTTTAGCAAAGTAATTTTTTAGCTTGGTATAATTTTGCTTTGAAAGCTCAGTTTGTAATGTTTTACCGTCACTTAGCATCATAAATGGCATTGAGCGCTGTTGCATTTCAAGTGGTGTAAGTTTGCTTATATCAACTTCAACAATCACTTCTTTGCTTGCACTAATTGCATCGGTTACATTTTTAGGTAAGCCTTTCATGCTGGCATCACCAACGTGTACGGTGCCAAATAAGTAAGAGCTAACGCCATTTTTTTCTATCTTGTATATGGCAGGAGCTGCATAGCTGTTAAGGCTAAATGTTATAAGTAATGCCACAATAAAAAAGTGGCTAACACGGGTAAGAGCATTCATGGTTTGTCCTTAAAACCTCGAAGGTTAGTAGTGTAAATACTAACCTAAATTTACTTCAGAGGTAACGTTAATATAAACGTTAACGTATTGTTTTCGGTATTACTGGCCGTGATAGTAAAGCCATTTAAGTTACATAAGCTCTGTACAATTGATAATCCTAAACCATGGCGCTGGTTATTAGTTCTAGATGAATCTAGCTGATAGAGCGGGTCAAAAATAGCAGTGAGCTGTTCACTACTTAGTGGTTTATTTACTTTGTTACTAACAGAGATGTTCATGTTTGTGCTGTTATTTACGGCAGTTAATTTAATTGGTGCCTCAGGGAGTCCATAAAATAGTGCGTTATCGATTAAGTTACATAAAATGGTATTTAAACTAAATTCGTCAGCATTAAGTGTAAACTCGTCAGTTATCTCATTATTTAAACGCGCTTTAATACTTGGGTGCTTAAAGGTCAGCTCATCAACAATTTGATTTACTAGGTTATTTAGAATGATATTTTGTGCATTTAATTGCATTGCACTGCTACTTGAGCGCTGCAACAGTAATAGGTTGCTAACAATCGTTTTCATACGCTGTGAAATATTAAGCACATCACTGGTATAGGTGTCGCTAATGCGTTTATCGTCAGGGTAGCGAATAGCCACCTCTGAGAGGCTTATGAGTTCAGCTATTGGGGTTTTAAGCTCGTGTGCAATGTCGCTTGTTAGGCGTTTTTCATTACTATAGAGTTGCTGATTAACGGTAATAAATTTATTTAGCTCGTTACGTATAGGTTCTATTTCTTCTACTTTAAAGTCGCTTTCTATTGTTTGCGCAACACCGGTAATATCGAGTAACTTAATTTGATCGTTTAAGTTGTGTAGTGGGTGAAGGCCTTTATTTACAATCCGTGTCACTAAATAGCGCACACCAAACACACCAAGCACACAGGTTAAAATAAAGACTACATCAATAATAATCAGTACTTTATTAAGTTCGGAGGTGGGCGCTGCGATTGCAAGCGTCATGGTATTAAAAACAGAAGAGTGAGTGGGATTTCTATCATCTTTTTGGGCTACAAAGTGACTTATAAGTGCGCGGCCATCACGCCCGTTAGGAAGCTCGTAATCTATAATTTTAGATTCGTTTATCGGCATTTCTAAAAAAGGCAGGTTAGCATTTTCATAAAGCGCTAATGAGTCCGAGCGCTCAAACACATCACGGCCATGCCATAACTGGTAAAATTCCGTGGCATCGGCTGCTTCATACTCCGACATAAACTCACCAGCAAAATCAAATTCAACCACGTTGTTGTCATCTTCAACTAAGGTTTTTAAGTAGTTAGCTTTGTTAGTTAAAGACTGATTGAACTGATCTTCCACCCAAGTATCAACACTTAAATCAACGGTTAAAAATATGGTGAATAAAATAACTGAGATTACAGCGCTAATATTATTAACGAGTTTACGCTTTATTGAGTGACTTTTATTTTGTTGTTGCGACATAACCAAATCCACGTTTGTTTTTTATCGGGAGCTCGCCATTAAATTGTCTTACTTTTTTACGTATGGTTGAGATGTGTGCTTCAAGCGCATTTTTAGAGAGCATATCAAACTGACCTACCACGGCTTCACTTATAAGCTCGAGCCCTAATACTCGCTCTGGGGCATTAAATAAGCATTCTATTATTTTGTATTCATTACGCGTGAGCTCAATGGCATGTTGCTTGTAGTGAAGAGTTTTAAGTGACAGATCTAATACGCAATCACCTACGGTAAGGGTATTTTGTTGGTTTTGCAGTGAACCGCGACGAAGTAATGCAAGGACACGAGCATGGAGTTCTTCAAACGAAAATGGCTTAGTTAAATAATCGTCAGCGCCTTTCATAAGGCCGCTAATTTTATCTTGAGGCTCACTTCGTGCAGATAAAATTAGCACACGGCTTTGGCTATTACTGCTGCGCAGTGCTTGTAAAATACTCATGCCATCAACGCTCGGTAGCATTAAATCAAGTACGAGGAGGTCGTAGTTTCCACTCAGTGCCATACTCAACCCTTCTGAGCCATCACCTGTTTCATCTACGGTAAAACCAAGGTTGCTAAGGCCAACTTGCAAGCTGCGTCTTAGTGCTTCAGAGTCTTCAATTACGAGGATTTTCATGTTTACTCGGTTTATAAAAATAGCCTTGTTACTTTAACAAGGCTTTATTATCAAGTCACTGCAAGAATAATAACTAATGGTACCAGCCATTTGTGTAGGCTAAATTACCTAAGTTCGCGTGGGCTAGGGCTTTTTTAACTAGTTGCTCATCGTTTTCACATGGCACAAGCTGGTTATTGCTATACGTATAGGTGGTTGCTGGTTTTTGTGGTTGTAACACCACCACTTTATTATCGTGCATGTAAGCAAAGTTTTTGTCGTATTGCATCATTGCGCGTTGTTTGTTGTCGCTAATTGGCTTTGATAAATCATGACCTATCATTGGGTGCTTACCACTTGCGCCAATCAAAGACAGTAGAGTAACAGGAATATCGAGCTGACTGGCTAGTTGGCTATCTCGTTTATGGGTAATACCTTTACCAAAAATAACGGCCGGAATTTTAAAGTGATCAACCGGTACTAAATTCGAACCCGATACGCGCGAGTCGTGATCGGCAATAACTATAAATACGGTATCATCCCAGTAGCTCGATTTTTTAGCTTTTTTGATAAAGGTACCTAGTGCGTAATCGGCATACTTGGCAGCATTATTACGGGTTTGTTTTTGTTTGTCGTACAGCGTTATTTTATCGTCAGGAAAGTCATACGGGCTATGATTAGAGCTTGAGAATATAAGGCTAAAAAAGGGTTTGTTTTGATTTTTAAGCTTAGTAAGTTCTATGTCGGCTTGGTCGTACAAGTCTTCGTCTGATGCGCCCCACGAGCCATTAAAGTCTATTTTTTTAAAATTATTTGTATCTACGATACTTTTAAAACCGTTGCCTAAAAAGAAGCTGCGCATGTTATCAAAATGGCTTTCGCCACCATAAATAAACTGTGTGTTGTAATTTTGCTTCGCTAAAAAGTCAGCAATGGTAAAAAAATCACGTTGTGATTTATCAAGCTTAACAACCGCACGCGAAGGTGTTGGTGTAAATCCTGTAATTACCGCCTCAATACCACGAACAGAGCGTGTACCTGTTGCGTATAAATTATCAAATCCCCAGCCTTGTTTATAAAGTGCATCAATATTAGGTGTAAGCGGTAAACCGCCAAGCGTGCCTACATAACGAGCGCCTAAACTTTCTTGTAAAATAATGACTAGGTTTTTTTGCTTATCTATATTACTTGCTGCATGAAACGTTTTTGTGGGGGCGGTTGCATCATTAAATGCAGCCTGCGTATTTTGCATATTACTGCGCACAATACTAAGTAATTCATCGGTAGGCATTTTGCCATAATAGTCTTGGCTTGATTGCTCGTTAGAGAGTTGCTTAACTGCAAATGCGACGCTATAAAGTGAGTTAAGGGTTAAGTCGTTAAGTAAATGATCGGTAGAAAACGAGACCATGGCGGGGTTAAGTGGTCTGTGCCCTAATGAGTTACGCGCGCCCAAAATAGTTAAGCATACTAAAACGAGCGCTAAAATTGATTGGTTTAAGCTTGTTAGTGATGACGTACTTTGCCATTGATTGCCAAATACTTTACCTGCAAATTTACAGCTTAAAATAAGTGCTATAACAGCAATAAATACTTCTAACTTATAGCCTGAAAAAATCATTTTTGAGACTTCTTTAGGGTAAATTAAATATTCTATAAATAAGCGGTTTGGGCGTAAATCGTATTCGTTTATAAATGTAGGCGTAATCACTTCAAAAAAAACAAGTAAAGCAGACATTCCCACTAAATAAATTTTAATGAGGCCGCGTACTTTATTTTGCCAACCTACGCTTTGCATCAGTAAGGTAAGTAGTAATGCGGGCATAATAATGTAGCTTAAAGTGGCTATATCAACTCTTAAACCACCTATAAATATAGACAACCACGCATGCGATCCAAATACACGCTCCCCTTGCCATACACTTAAACCAAAGCGAGCAAGTGTTAAAAAACTAAGTGCTAAAACAGCAAATACAACAAAAATCCATACAGGGCCAAGTGCATTTTGTATTTTAGGTATTACTTTAAATATTAGCCTCGTTATTTTAGGTATAAAAGTTAGCTTTATGCCCATAACACAGCCCACCAAATAAGTGCGGCAATTAGCATAGCTATAAACACGCTTGCAGAGGCAATATCTTTAGCGAGCCCTGAAAGCTCATGGTATTCACTGCCAATTCTATCAACTACAACCTCAACTGCCGTATTTACCAGCTCAGCAAATAATACAAAAAGCAGGCTGGCACTAAGTAATAACTTGTCGCTTAGTGCAATTTCTTGTAGCCATACAAACACACCGAGTAGCGAAAACAGTGCTAACTCTTGTTGAAACGCCGCTTCAAATCGACTCATCCATTTTAAGCCGTTAAAAGAATGGCTTAAGGTAAAAATAAGGCGCATTAAGCCTTGGCGTTTTATAACGGTTTTATTACTCATATTTTTATTTCGCTTGGTGTTGTTTGGCAGCTAGCAAGTAAATCGAGCGATGCCTGATACGTTTTGCTTTTAATGCCAATTAAATTTAAAAGGGTGTGAAAAATATTGTTGTGTGAGCGTGCAGCAGTGGTGTCTAAATTAGCTAAACAGGTATTAGTAATGCGCTGGTTATGCTCATCAGCCCAGATATAAAGAGGAACGTGCGTTTGTGTGCTAGGTGCAAAGCTATACGGAAAACCATGTAAATAAGCCCCGGCTTCGCCAAGTGATTCACCATGATCAGAGACATATAAAAACTGCTTATCTATATTGTTTGGCAGCGCTTTTAATTGCTCAATTACCTGGGCGTTAACAAAGTCGCTGTACGCAATTGTGTTGTCGTAGGTATTAACTAATTCATCGAGTGAGCAGTTTTGAATGTCGCTTCTGTCGCACGTGGGCGTAAATTGCTTAAATTTTTCTGGGTAGCGTTTAAAGTAGGTTGGTCCGTGTGAGCCCATCATATGTAGGACGATAACGGTGTTAGCTTGGTTTAAATTAGCGAGTTTGCGCTTAAGTGGAGCAATAAGCACTTCATCAAAACAATATTTTCCATCGCAAAGCGTTGATGGGGTGGTTGGTATATCAATATTAACAACACGTGTGCATACGTTTTTACAGCCGCTGTTATTATCAACCCACAATACATCGCTGCCAGCTTGTTGTGCTAAGTCAATCAGGTTTTGTTGGTTGTCAGCTGCTAATCGATCAAAGTTATCTTGTGTTTGCAGTGAAAACATACACGGCACAGACACAGCAGTAGCGGTGCCACAAGACGCCACATTATTGAAATACGTCACATTGTACTTTTGTGTGTAAGAATTTGTGTTGCGCTTATAACCTTGGTAAGCAAAGTTTTCTGCTCGTGCGGTTTCGCCAACAACTATAACTGTTACGCTGGTGGTATTAGGCGCAATTAGGGTGGGTGCTGCATCTATGTTTTTAAATTCTATATTGGTGTACAGCAGTTGATCGCGCATATATTTATAACCGCTAGAGAGATACTGAAACGGAATAATTTCTTTTTTCAAAATGCGGTTGTTACGTCCAGTGGCTGCGTAATCGGCGTAAAAGTTAGCGACCACTAAAGCAATTAGCGTTAAGCAGGCAATAATAAGTTTTATGCGGCTAATCGCTTCTTGATGAGGGCGAGTAAAGTGTATTTTTACTTTGCTTAATATAAAAACAGGTAGCGCACAAAAAAGTAGTAAAAAGGCTATGAGCTGCGGGTTTAAATAGCTCAGCGCTTCGCTTGAATCTGTTTCGAACGTGTTTTGAATCATTGAATAGTCAAACACAACACCGTAATTTAATGAGCCGTAAAGCACGGCGCTAGAAATTATCAGTAAAAGATAGTTAACTGGTTTTAATAACCATCTAACCGACACTATCGAAAAGAAAATAATTAAAAGGCATAGCAAAAGTAGTGGGACTGAAAGTAAAAATAGCCATGAAAAAGATGCAAGAGAGGTTATGGCGCTAAACGAACCTTGAATAAAAGGAATGTTTATAACTAAACAGTAATAACAGGCAATCATCACTACAAAGGCATTTGCACTACAGTGAATGTAAAACCGTTTACTACGATTTGGCTTTTTTTGTGCTGGTGTTTGACTAATTACGTTCATATTTAGGCTCGTTTAAAATAACAACGCCATGCTATGCAACAACACTTAAGAGTCGCTTAAGAGAACCTACGCATTACCTGAAGGTGATAAATAATTTTATTTATAAAAATATTCTTAAAAATTAATCAAACCTTAAATAAGGGATATAAGAATAGTGAATTTCTGAGATTAAAATTAGAGCATAAAAAAACCACTACTAGCTTGTATAATGAATTTTAAAACCTGATAAATTGCCTTTTAGTCTTTTTGTTAGATTAACTTTGGTGTTGACTTAAAGGGCCTAGCGCGGTACTAATATAAAAAGAGAGCGAAGGAATAACCTTCGCGATAATTGAACAAAATTTGGTATTAATTACATGCTTACAAACGCACTTAACCTAGTCCTGATTATTATCGTGGTGATTATTCCCGCGAGGGCTTCGTAGTGCTTTAAAAACTTAAGCATTAAAAAAGCCCTCCGCACTTAACCGTTCGGAGGGCTTTTTAGTTTTAAGGGCAAAGTTTTTAGCGTAAAAATGTAATTGGGTTGTCACTGAGGAATGAGGGTTTATTAATGACAGGCGCAGAACTAACAATCGACTTATTGGCCAAACACGGCGTAAATGAAGTATTTGGCTACCCAGGCGGAGCTATTATGCCAATTTACGATGCGCTGTATGGCGCGCCAGTCAAACACTACCTTACTCGTCATGAGCAAGGTGCAGGGTTTGCAGCTGTTGGTTATGCTCGCAGCACGCGTAAATTAGGTGTGTGTTTTGCAACATCGGGCCCAGGTGCAACTAACTTAATAACTGCCCTTGCTGATGCGATGATGGACTCAGTACCATTATTGGCGATCACCGGCCAAGTGCCTACTGCAGCTATTGGTTCAGATGCGTTTCAAGAAATAGATGTACTAGGTATGTCGCTTTCGTGTACTAAGCACAGCTACATGGTAGAACGAGCGGAAGACTTAGCAGAGATATTACAAGAAGCTATTCATTTAGCGCAAAGCGGCCGACCAGGTCCTGTACTTGTCGATATCCCAAAAGATATTCAAATGGCGCAAGTACCTTTTAAGCCTTGGCTTGCAGCTGATGAATACTTACCTGAGTTAGATTTAAAGCAAGTTGCTATTGCTAATCAATTGTTGAGTGAGGCTAAACAGCCTGTAGCGTACGTAGGCGGTGGTGTACAAGCCGCTGATGCGCAAGACGAGTTAATGCAGTTTTTAAATAAAACCCAGATGCCTGCTGTATCAACACTAAAAGCATTAGGCAGTGTGTTACCTGACTACGAGCATTACTTAGGCATGCTAGGTATGCATGGTGGTCAAGCCGCTAATATTGCCGTGCAAGAATGTGATGTACTTGTGTGTATAGGTGCGCGCTTTGATGACCGCGTAACGGGTAACTTAGCTAAATTTGCAGCTAAAGCTAAAGTAATTCATTTAGATATTGATGCCGCTGAAGTAGGTAAGCGAAAACCTGCTAAAGCTTCACTAATTGCTGATTTAAAAACGTCGTTACCTGCACTTGAGTGCTTTGTAACACCTAAAGCGTGGTGTGACACAAATAAAGAAATGAATATTAAGCACGCGTGGCGTTACGACTACCCAGGTGAGAAGGTTTACGCACCGTACTTATTAAACCAACTGAGCCAACGCATGCCAAAAACAGGCGTTGTGTGTTGCGATGTTGGTCAGCACCAAATGTGGGTAGCACAACACATGAAGTTTACTCACCCGAGTAATCATTTAAGCAGCGGTGGTGCAGGTACAATGGGCTTTGGTCTACCTGCGGCTATTGGCGCGCAAGTAGCACGCCCTGATGACTTTGTTATCACTGTATCGGGCGATGGCTCAATAATGATGAATATTCAAGAATTGGCCACGATTCGCCGTAATAATTTACCTGTAAAAATATTAATTTTAGATAACCAGCGTTTAGGGATGGTTCGCCAATGGCAGGAACTGTTTTTTGAAGGACGTTACTCTGAAACTAACCTTTCGGATAACCCAGACTTTGTGCAACTAGCTGCTGTATTTGGTATTCCAGGGCAAACAATTACCCACGCTAACCAAGTTGATGATGCTATTACAGCATTAGTTAACAGCAAAGGCCCGTACATAGTACATGCCTGTATTGATGATAAAGAAAATGTTTGGCCACTTGTACCACCTGGGGCTGCTAACGACGAAATGATGACGGAGAAAGCAAAATGAAACACAGCCTAACTATTGCATTAAAAAGCCAAAGTATAGCGGTAGAGCGCTTTTTACGAGTGGTGCGTCATCGTGGTTTTAACCTAACGCATTTTCAGCTCAATATGGATGATGGCTTATACAACGTAGCCATGACGGTAGATAGTGATAAACCTATTCACCTATTAACCAGCCAGCTAAACAAGCTGGTGGATGTAAAAGAAGTCACTTTACAAAATTTACAGCACCAACAGGCTGTGTAATTACGAATTACAAAATAATTTACGAGTAACTGAGTCACTAGGTTATTCACCAATTTTAGAATGAGGAATGCCCGCTTATATTGCGGCAAAAACTGAGGTAACTATGGCTAAATTAAGAAGTGCAACAACAACTGAAGGACGTAAACGTGCAGGCGCAAGAGCATTATGGCGCGCAACAGGTATGACAGACTCTGATTTTGGTAAACCGATTATTGCCGTAGTTAACTCGTTTACACAATTTGTACCAGGGCATGTACACCTTAATCAGCTTAGTGAGCTTATGGGTGAGACAATAACCCAAGCCGGCGGCGTTCCAAAAGAATTTAATACCATTGCGATTGATGATGGTATTGCGATGGGACACGGCGGTATGCTTTATTCGCTGCCTTCACGCGATTTAATTGCTGATTCGGTTGAATACATGGTAAATGGTCACTGCGCCGATGCGATGATCTGTATTTCAAACTGCGACAAAATCACCCCTGGGATGATGCTCGCAGCGCTACGTTTAAACATTCCGGTAATATTTGTATCGGGCGGTCCAATGGAGGCAGGTAAAACTAAACTTGCTAACATCGACATTAAGCTTGATTTAGTTGATGCCATGGTTAAAGGTGCAGATGAATCGGTAAGTGATGCAGATTCAGAGCAAGTAGAGCGCTCTGCATGTCCTACATGTGGTTCGTGCTCAGGTATGTTTACTGCAAACTCAATGAACTGTTTGTTAGAGGCAATAGGTTTAGCACTGCCGGGTAACGGTACCACGCTTGCCACCCATAAAGACCGTAAACAACTGTATGTTGAAGCGGGTGCTCGTATTGTTGATTTATGTCGTGAGTATTATCAAAAAGATAATCAAGATGTATTGCCCCGCGCTATCGCTAACAAAACAGCCTTTATGAATGCAATGGTTGTTGATATTGCAATGGGCGGCTCGTCAAATACCGTATTACATTTGCTTGCTGCAGCGCAAGAGGCCGGCGTTGATTTTGATATGTCGCACATTGATGCTTTATCTCGTAAAACACCGTTTTTATGTAAAGTTGCACCAGCAACACCAGAGTACCATATTGAAGATGTCCACCGTGCAGGTGGCATGATGGCTGTTGTACGCGAGCTTGGTAAAGCGGGCTTAGTTGATATGTCAGTGAATCATGTCGCAGGGTCAACAATGGCTGAGCTTGTTAAAAAATGGGATGCAACTGACCCAACTAACGAAGTAGCGCGCAAATTTTATCGTGCGGGTCCTGCGGGCATTCGTACTACTAAAGCAATGAGCCAAGAGTGTCGTTGGGATGAAGGTGATAATGACCGCGTGAATGGGTGTATTCGAAGCGTTGAACACGCTTTTCGCCAAGATGGTGGCTTAGCTGTGCTTTCGGGTAATTTAGCGGTTGATGGTTGTGTTGTAAAAAGTGCTGGCGTAGTTGATGAAATGCTACATTTTGAAGGCACCGCCATTGTATACGAATCACAAGATGATTCAGTAGAAGGGATTTTAAATAACGAAGTAAAAGCCGGCGATGTTGTTGTTATTCGTTATGAAGGCCCTAGAGGCGGCCCAGGTATGCAAGAAATGCTATATCCAACGAGTTACTTAAAATCTAAAGGCTTAGCTGAAAAGTGTGCTCTTATTACTGATGGTCGCTTTTCGGGTGGTACTTCGGGTTTATCAATTGGCCATGTATCGCCAGAAGCGGCGAGTGGTGGTGCAATCGCTTATGTTGAAAATGGCGACAAAATCATTATTGATATCGCAACACGTGAAATCACATTAGCGCTAAGCGATGAAGAACTTGAGGCACGAAAACAAAAGCAATTAGCACGCGGAAAAATGGCGTACAAGCCAGTTGATCGTGAGCGCTATGTCTCGTCTGCTTTAAAGGCTTATGCATTACTTGCAACAAGTGCTGATAAAGGCGCTGTGCGCGACTTAGCTAAATTGGAGGCGCTTAGTTAATTATGGTCTCTCAAGAGCTCGATTATTTTCGCGCTATTATTCAAGCAAACATGGAGCCTTTAGCTAAAGTTACTGAGGTTAGCGAAATGGCTGAACTCAGTAAAAAGCTAGGTAACCATGTTTGGTTAAAGCGTGAAGACCAACAGCCCGTGTATTCATTTAAGTTACGCGGTGCGTATAACAAATTAAATAAATTACCTAAAGGCTCAGTGGTTATTACTGCTTCTGCGGGTAATCATGCTCAAGGGGTTGCATTGAGTGCATCTCACCTTGGGCATCAAGCAACTATTGTAATGCCAGTAACAACGCCTGAAATAAAAGTCAGCGCAGTGCGCGCACTTGGCGGTGAAGTTGTATTACATGGCCATCATTTTGATGCAGCAAAAGCATATGCGCTTGAGCTTACAGAGCAGCGTAACGGTATATTTGTCCCGCCATTTGACGATCCGGATGTCATTGTTGGTCAAGGCACTGTAGCACGCGAGTTAATGCAGCAATTAAACGAGCTTGATGCTGTGTTTATTCCTGTTGGCGGCGGCGGTTTACTTGCTGGTATGGCGGTTTATATTAAATCGCTGCGTCCAGATATAAAAGTAATTGGCGTAGAAGCTGACGAAAGTGCGTGTTTACAAGCAGCACTTGAAGCCGGTAAGCCAGTAGAGCTTGATCGCGTTGGTAGTTTTGCCGATGGCGTAGCGGTTAAAATTATTGGCACTGAAACATTTCGTTTAGCGCAAAAGTTTTGCGATGAAGTTGTAACCGTTACTAGCGATGAAATATGTGCAGCCATGCAGGATATTTTTGTATCTACGCGTGCAATTGCAGAGCCATCAGGTGCACTTGCAACGGCTGGGCTTAAAAAGTGGAGTCAGCAGTCGGGGTTAAAAGGACTACATTTAGCGGCTGTGCTTTCGGGTGCTAATTTAAACTTTGATCGCCTGCGTTATGTAGCAGAGCGCACTGCGCTGGGTGAAAAAAACGAAGCGCTATTAGCGGTTACTATTAAAGAAGAAAAAGGCAGCTTTAAACAGTTTTGTGCTTCTTTAGGTGGCCGTGCTATTACTGAATTTAACTACCGTTATGCAGGACCTGGTGAGGCGCAAATATTTGTAGGTATTGCACTTCGCCAAGGCGAGCAAGAGCTCAATGAGTTAAAACAAGACTTAACAAATAACGATTATCAATTTTGCGATTTGTCGGATAACGAACTCGCTAAATTACATGTGCGTTATATGGTTGGCGGAAAAGCACCAGAGCAATTACATGAACGTTTATTGCGTTTTGAATTTCCTGAGTATCCGGGTGCGCTTGCACGCTTTTTAGATACTTTAGGCAGCAATTGGAACATTACCTTATTTCATTATCGTAATCACGGTGGTTCGATGGGGAATGTATTGGCAGGTTTTGCTATTGAGCCGAGTCAGTATGAAATGTTTAACGAGCATTTGAATCGCTTAGGTTACAGTGTACAAGATGAAACACAAAATCCGTGTTTTACCCAATTTTTAACATCAAAACCGCAAGCAGAAAAAGCCGAAAAACTCGCCTCAGTATAACCCTTCTTTAAAGGCAGGCACCTAACTAGGGTGCTTGCTTTATTACACGTTTTACATATAGTTACAGGTAATCGTCATACTTTTTGAGGACACCTATTTGCTATTTAAAGGATTAATCATTGGATTGTGCTTTTTTTGCAGCCATATCGCGGCGCAAGAATCAGTCACATTACAGCTAAAATGGACACATCAGTTTCAGTTTGCTGGCTACTATATGGCTAAGCAAAAAGGCTTTTATAATGAAGCGGGCCTTGATGTAACTATTAAACAAGCTAATCCAATGAAACCTGATACCTTTGGTCCTGTGGCCAGTGGCGAAGCACAATTTGGTGTAGGGCATTCCGGTATTTTACAGCAACGTATTAATGGTCAGCCTTTTGTTGCAATGGCAGCCTTATTGCAGTTTTCACCTTATTGCTGGATGGTAAAAGACACGTCTGATATTTTTCACCCTCGTGACTTTGTTAATAAACGTATCACTGCTGTGAGCAAAAATGACGGCACCGAGCTACTTATTATGCTTAAACGCAGTGGCGTTGATGTAGATAAACTCAAAGTTTACAATGGCGAAAATTTTAACCAGGCTTGGATTGAAAACAAGCTAGATGCTATGCAAGTTTATGTTACTACAGAGCCTTATTATATGACTCAACAAGGCGTAGCTCATCGGCTTGTTTGCCCACAGCGTTATGGTATGGATGTATATAGCGACATTTTATTTACCAGCGAAAACATGCTTAAGCAAAATCCACAAACGGTCGAAAAATTCTACCAAGCGAGCCTAAAAGGTTGGCGCTATGCAATGATGAATATGGATGAAGCAATTGCAGTCACCCAGCAAAACTATGCACCGAGTAAGAGCTTTCATCAGCTCGCCTTTGAGGCTGAAGTACTAAAAAGTTATATAACCCCACCCACTACCAGTTTAGGGCATATGTCGATAGCAAAGTGGCGTTTAATTGCTGACTTATATGGCATACAGCAAAACGAATTTGACGAAGTGAAATCTCACTTTATTTATAAATACCAAGAGCCAGAAAAGATGCAATTATCATGGATGCTTATAGCAGCTATTTTGGTGAGTATTATTTCAATACCTTTGTATTTACGGCTGATTTTTAGCCAAAAATAACTGCTTAATGAGAGCTCACTGAGCTGATATAATTAATTGTCTTTTTATTTTTTAAGCTGTTATGACTTTAGCCGAGCAATTTTTTGCACTTGATTCACTTTTGATGCGCCATCGTCAGTATTGGCAGTGCACCGCATTTGATTTTGACACTATTCCTTGGCCAGAGCTGCAAGGCATACTTAACGAACTAACTGATGATCAGGTAACCGTTCTTGATAACGATCAAAATCAGCTATACCAATTTTTTAGCCAACACATAAACCAACCTGATGAACTTGCTAAGCTATGTGACTTACCTAGCTCTGCACACTCTCGAGCTGATTATCCGTTTTGGATAAGTAACGGCATTAAAGGTCGTAAGTTTGATCAGTTACAAGACTTTGTATCTGCACTACCTAATACTAAGCAACCAGTTTTAGAGTGGTGTGCGGGTAAAGGACACTTAGGGCGAATGCTTGCTTTTAATGGCGCAAGTGATGTGCATAGTATTGAACTGCAACAAAGCTTATGCGAGCAAGGACAAAAAAGTGCACAGCAACAAGGCTTGGCAATGCACTTTAGCCAAGCAGATGTATTAAAAGAGGATATCACTCAATTTTTTAATGCTGATATGCATGCCGTAGCGCTACACGCATGTGGTGGTTTGCACCAAGCATTTATGCGCCAAGCAAGTTTAGCGAAAGTACAGCAAATTAGCTTTTCACCTTGTTGCTATCATTTATTTACGGCTAATGAGTACCGTGTAATGAGTGAGGTTGCAAACCAAAGTGAGCTTAACCTAACGCATCGCGATTTAAAGCTCGCATTACAAGAAACCGTTACAGCGCCTTCTCGTCTGGAAAAAGTACGTAAAACAGAACTAGAATGGCGACTTGGTTTTGACGCACTTAGAAAATCGATTACTGGCGAGCAATATTATGTAAGCGTACCTTCGGTTAACAAAGCTATATTCTCAGATTCGTTTAAATCATTTTGTGCATGGGCTGCAGAAAAAAAGGCAATAAACCTACCTCAAGATACTGATTATAATAAATATTTAGATATTGGGGTTGCTCGAAAAAAAATAACTGACCGAGTTGAACTGGTTCGACATGTGTTCAGAAGAGCAATTGAAGTTTGGCTTGTGCTCGATCGTGCTTTATATTTGCAACAGCAAGGCTATCAAGTAAGCGTTAAAACGTTTTGTGAAAAGCAGTTAACGCCTCGTAATATTTTGATTCTTGCTAATATCCATTAAATTTCCGTCCTCGACTTAATAAGAGATGCAATGAGAAAGTTAAAAAATTTATTCGATAACAATAAACGTTGGGCTGCACGTACAAGCGAAGCTGATCCTGAGTTTTTTAAAATTTTATCTATGCAACAAAATCCAGAGTATTTATGGATTGGTTGTTCAGACTCTCGTGTACCTGCTAATCAAATAGTTGATTTATTACCAGGCGAATTATTTGTGCATCGTAACGTTGCAAACGTGGTTGTACACACTGACCATAACTGTTTGTCGGTTATGCAGTATGCTGTAGAGGTTTTAAAAGTAAAACATATCATGGTAGTAGGTCACTATGGCTGTGGTGGCGTACAAGCCGTTTTAAACAATGCAAAATTTGGCTTTATTGATAATTGGCTACGCCATGTAGGGGATGTAAAAGAAAAGCATCTTGAACAACTTGATGCAATGCCTGAAAGCGAACGTTTAAGCCGCCTTATTGAGCTAAATGTAATTGAGCAAGTACGTAATGTATGCCGTACTAACATTGTGCAAGATGCGTGGGAGCGCGGCCAAGAGCTAAGCGTTCATGGTTGGGTTTATGGTTTAGAAAACGGCCACCTTCATGATTTAGAATCTGTAGTAACGTGCGCGAGTGAAGAAACGCAAAGCTACAAAAAAGCAGTGCAACACGTACTTAAAAAAGTGGGCGAGAATAAATAAATTTATGACTAAAACGGCGATATTAATAGGTGCTACAGGTTTGGTCGGTAATGAGTTGCTACATAAGCTACTTAATAGCGATCGTTATACCAAAGTGGTTACGTTAAGTCGTCGGGCTTTGCCTATTACACACGCAAAGCTAGTTAATCACGTTATTGATTTTGAAAAATTAACTCAATACGTTGAGCTTTTCAAAGGTGACGTATTGTTTTCGTGTTTGGGCACAACCCGTAAACGGGCGGGCTCTACACAAGCTCAGCGTAAAGTAGATTTTGATTATCAGTTTATAGCGGCGCAGTTAGCGGCATGTAATGGTGTTACGCATTACTGCTTAGTGTCATCAAGCGGGGCGAACACGCACAGTAATAGTGCTTATTTGAAAATGAAGGGTGAGCTTGAGCAACATATTAAAGCACTCCCTTTTGATAAAATAAGTATTTTACAACCGTCTTTATTATTGGGTGATCGTGAGCAATTTAGAGTGGCAGAAAAGATAGGCAGTATTATTTTTCCTGTTATTACACGACTTCCGTTTTTAAAGCGTTACAAACCAATAACTGGCGAGCAAGTTGCGCAAAAAATGCTGAGTGTGAGCTTAGAGCAACAGGCTAAGTTATTTTATTACGTACTTGATGAGCTATTTGAATAAACTTGGTAAAACGCAAAAGGCAGCCTAAGCTGCCTTTTTTGTACACTAAATTAATACCAATTTTATTAAAAACATGATCATTCTAGCGTATTAAATAACTCACTAACTACGTTAAAAATTATTTATATAGAACAACTATGTATCATAATTTTAGCCTTGTTATAGAGCTATTTCCTTATCGCTATAATAGAACACTAATTTAATGCAATTGGTATAATTATTCAGCGTCAGTTTTAATGCTAAGTTGTTGCTCAAGCAATGCAACTTTAGCTTCAAGTTCGGTTAGTTTTTCGCGAGTACGAATAAGTACTTGGCTTTGCACATCAAATTCTTCACGGCTCACAAAATCCATCTCAGCAAGCTTGTTTTGTAAAACTTGCTTTGTTTTACCTTCGAGTGTCTCTGCTAGGTTTTTTACACCTTGTGGCATATTGCTAGTAATTTGCTTAGCAATTTCTTCAAGTTTTGCTGGGTTGATCATATTTGTCCCTTCGATGCGGCCTAAAATAATAATAACTAATATTACCTTATACCCACGGTATTTAACACATGATCATCTTTACCTTAATTAATTAAGGCAATTGCTATGCTCGCAGTAATGGTTACGTTAAAATTGCGCGTCTTTTAAATTTCTTTGGTCGTTATGAAACTCAATCCTAAACAAGATGAAGCCGTAAAATATATTAGTGGTCCATGCTTAGTACTCGCAGGCGCAGGCTCTGGTAAAACCCGTGTTATTACGAATAAAATCGCTTATTTAGTGAAAAAATGTGAGTACAAAGCGCGAAATATAGCCGCTGTTACTTTTACCAATAAAGCAGCCAAAGAAATGCGTGAACGAGTACTGCAAACACTTGGTAAACAAGACGCCAAAGGTTTGTGGGTATCGACGTTTCATACACTCGGTTTAGAAATAATAAAAAAAGAGTTAAGCACATTAGGGTTTAAACCCGGCTTTTCGTTATTTGATGATCAAGATACCAATCTGCTTCTTAGTGAACTCACCGAAGATGAGCTAAAAAAAGACAAGGACTTACTCAAACTACTTAAAATGGAAATTGGTAGTTGGAAAAACGAATTAGTACTGCCAGAGCAAGCAATACGCGAAGCGCGTGATGCGCAAAAGGCATTGTTTGCACAGCTGTATGCTCGCTATCAAAATCAGCTACGTGCTTATAACGCACTGGATTTTGATGATTTAATTATGATCCCTACTTTGTTACTTACTAATAACGCCACATCTCGTGAGCGCTGGCAGCAACGCTTTAAATACTTGCTGGTGGATGAGTATCAAGATACCAATACAAGCCAATATCAACTTGTTAAATTGCTAGTAAGCGAGCGTGCCCGTTTTACTGTGGTAGGTGATGACGATCAATCAATTTACTCATGGCGTGGTGCTCGCCCGCAAAACTTAGTGTTATTAGGTAAAGACTACCCAGGGCTTAGACTTATAAAGCTTGAGCAAAACTATCGAAGTGCAGGGCGAATACTAAAAGCGGCTAACATTTTAATTGCGAATAACCCACATGACATAGAGAAAAAGTTATTTAGTGAACTAGGTTATGGTGAGCCGATTAAAGTAATAGGGTGCCGCGATGAAGAGCATGAATCTGAGCGTGTAGTTGCTGAAATAATTTCACATAAGTTTATGAAGCGAACCAGCTATAAAGATTACGCGATTTTATATCGTGGTAATCATCAAGCACGTGGCTTTGAAAAATCTTTAATGAGTAACCGTATCCCTTATAAAATTAGTGGCGGTATGTCGTTTTTCGCTCGTTCAGAAATTAAAGATATTATGGCGTATTTACGTTTGCTAGTTAATCAAGATGATGACAATGCATTTTTACGTATCGTAAATACACCGCGACGCGAAATAGGCACGGTTACACTTGAAAAGCTTGGTACGCTTGCTAACGAAAAACACGCGAGCTTATTTGCTACCTGTTTTGATAACGATTTAGGCTACAGACTAAAAGGGCGTGGTTTTAATGCGCTTGCTGGGTTTTCACGCTGGGTTGTTGAGCTATCTGATAACGCAGTACGCGGTGATACGCTCGAAGCTGTTAAAGACTTAGTGCGTAATATTAATTACGAGGCATATTTGTACGAGTCGTCACCGAGTGCTAAAGCCGCTGAAATGCGTATGAAAAACGTATCTGAGCTGTATCGTTGGATCACCGATATGTTGACCGGTGATGCCGACAACGAACCAATGACATTAGCCGAGGTTGTTAGCAAGCTAACCCTTCGTGATATGCTTGAGCGTAACGAAGAAGAAGATGAAACCGATGCAGTGCATTTATCAACACTGCATGCATCTAAGGGCTTAGAGTACCCATATGTATTTATGGTAGGTATGGAGGAGGGCTTACTTCCGCATCAGGTAAGTATTGATGAAGATAACGTAGATGAAGAACGCCGCTTAGCTTATGTTGGTATTACTCGTGCACAGCAGGAGTTAACACTTACTTATGCAAAAATACGTCGTCAATTTGGTGAAACCTCACAAACTGAGTTAAGCCGATTTGTACAAGAGTTACCGCAGGACGATCTCGCGTTTGAAAATAAAAAGGCGCCAAATACGCAAGCAGAGCGAATGGAAAAAGGCCAAGCAAGAGTCGCTAACCTTCGTGCAATGTTTAAAAAGCCTGGGTAATACCTCAGGCTAATTTTATAAAGACTGGGTTGCTTGTATCTCAGGTAACTCAGAACACACTAGAGCGTGTTGTTTTCCCACAAAAAATGCCAAACCATGCTTGTCTAGTAAAGCTCTAAAATTAAGTATTGACGGGCCTTTAGCAATGACTTTCATTGCTTTGAGCTTCGTAATTGCTAGCACCCCTTGTAGCTGAAAATCGTAACTTTCTTGTTGTAAAACACGTTTACTAAAGGTCGAGCTAAGTAGCAGATAGTCAAAATTAATATCGGTTAGTAAATTAAGTTCGCATCTATCTTTAGCAAAATTGTTTAAACCAATTGAATAACCAAGTTGTGATAGCTTTTTGAGGTTTTCTATTTGTGTTGCGCTTGCGTGACGAATTTCTTGCTCATCAAATAGCAAACAGAGCTGGCTATGTCCTTGTTGTTTATTTAGCGTATCTGTAAATAAAACAAATTCGTGCTCCTCGAGTAGTAAACCAGAGCAAGGAACCAGCGCCATAGTTACATTTGCGGTAATTGCTTGTGCATAAGCGCGTTGTAATAACTGTAACTCTATCTCGAGGTGCTGTTCTTTATCTGATGCAAACTTTTTCAAAATATCAAAGCTAGTAAAGCCAAGTATTGGGTGTTCACCAAATGCTTCAAATAAAGATTCAGACTGATGTTGTTCATCAAGAGTAATTATTTCTGAGCTTCTAAAACTCATAGGCAATATATCAAGGTGATGTTGTGCTTTTAGTGCCTGCGCAGGTATTGATTGCGTTAATAGCGGATGAAATAGCTCGTAGCGATTTTTTCCGGAGTTTTTAGCGTGATACATTGCAGCATCGGCATCACGAATAATTTCATCCGTATGCGTATAGCTTTTCTTTGAGTAGGTTATTCCTATACTAGCACCACTTTGAAGTGATTCGCCTTTAAGGAAAAAAGGCTTTTTCATTAAATCGATAATACGATTAGCAACATCTTCTGCTTGTTGAGGCTCAGTTAAGTGCGTTAATAAAATAACAAACTCATCGCCACCTAAGCGTGCTAGTAAATCATGTTCGCGTATACACTGGGCAAATAACTCACTAACGTTAATTAAAAATTGATCGCCTGCATGGTGACCAAGTTGGTCGTTAATGTCTTTAAACTTATCTAAATCAATAAATAAAACAGCAAAATTATGTTCAGGAAAGCGCTGATAATGTTGTAGTGTTTTTTCAAGCTGAGTTAAAAAGAGGCTGCGATTAGGTAAGCTAGTAAGAGAGTCGTGATGTGCGTCGTGATAAAGCTGCTGCTCTATTTTTTTACGCTCATCTATTTGCATTTGTAAGTGCAGATTTGTTTGACGCAGTTCTTTGGTTTTTTCGTTTACTCTAAATTCGAGTTCTTGATGGCTTTTTGCAATCGCTTGATTGGTGAGCTTGGTTTGTAAAACCGCTGCAATTTGATGAGATACAAAGGTAATTAACTCGCAATCATCCCGGCTGAAAATATGTTTGTTATCGTAAGCTTGGCAAACAATAAGGCCGATAACACCTTGAGCTGTTTTAAGTGGAGCGCCTAACCAACTAGTGGCCATTTGCTCTTTTTGTACAGGCTTAGCTCTTTGTACTACACCGCTTTCTATTAATTCTTTTGCTCTACACGGGTGTATAAGTTGCGTTTCTTCAGTGCTTATTACCAGTTCACTATAACCTTTAGCAAAGCGTCTTGGTTGTGTGTTTTCTTTAAATTCATCTACACAATAAGGGAAGCTTATCCAGCCAGACTCTTTATCGTAAAGTGCAATATATAAGTTCTCTGCGTAGGTAATTGTTTTTATTATTTCATGTATCTTAAAGTAAGCATCATCAAGGTTTTTAGCTTGCGTTGCTATTTCAGATATTTTAAACAGAATTTGTTGGCGTTGAAGTGCGCGTTTGCGTTGTTCTATTTCAAGGTTTAACGCGTCGTTACTTTGAGTGAGTGCACGGGTACGAATTTTAACTTCTGACTCAAGGAGCTCTCGTTTTTTTACACGCTCTATTGCAGTTGCTAAATAAAGCGACATAAACTCAAGTAATTGTATTTGTTGTGAGCTATAGCCTTGTTTTGTATCGTAACTTTGCGCTGCTAAAACACCGATAATATTATGTTCTTGGTAAACCGGAACACCTACCCAATGCTCTGCTGGAGTGCCTAATGCTTTAAATAAGCCTTCTGCTGCGGCATTTTGCATTTGCTGCTTGGTAAAACATGTGGTTTTACCCTGTTTAAATACATAACCAGTGGCGCCTTCATCAAAGCTATTTGATTGGTTAAGGGCGACGGCAATACCATCTTTTTCATCTGAAAAGTAAGAAAGTTCTAACGATTGACTGTATTGATTTAATAGCACCACATAAAAACTTTTACTCGGCACATATTTTTGTAAAATGTCGTGGATAGCGGGATAAAGTAGGGTTAGCTCGGCAACAGTACTTGCTTGCTCTGATAATTGTATCAGCGCATTTTGTAAGTGATGTGATTGTTTGTATTTATTGAGTAATGTTTTTAGACGTTTATTTTGATACGCCAATTTACTCGATACTGAGAGTTTATCTTCCAATGATCTAACCGGCTATTTTTATTGTATAGTTATTAGCCTTATACTTTCACTTTTAGCGCTTATCGTCAAGTTGATATTCGTACTATCATACTGGCTAGAAACACTATTTTAGGTATTAAAAAAGGCTTACCGAAGTAAACCTTTTTTGTGTATTTCAGCTGTATTTACTTAGATGTCATGAAGTCGATGGCAGCGCTTATCTCATCATCAGAACAATCCATACAGGTGCCTTTTGGAGGCATCGCATTAAAGCCATTTAGTGCATGCTCAAGTAAAGTGTCTTTACCTTTAGCTATACGTGGAGCCCAATCGTCAGGCGATTTAGGCGCGCCTAGTGCACCAGTACCGTGACATGCAAAACATGCACCTTGATACACTTGCTCACCAGAACGAGGGCCTGTAGGCGCCGCTGCTACAGCAGCTTTATCGCCTTCAAGGTATACAGCACCAACCGGCGCGAGACGTGCTTTAATTGCATCTTCAGTCATAGAGTTATCATATGGCTGTGCGTATGCAGTGGTTGCTAGCATTAATAATGCTGCAGCTGTTAATTTTTTCATTTTGCCTTGCTCACTTCGATTTGAACGTGATCAATCACGATTAAAGATGACGGAAATTAAACCGATTATAACTCTCTGAGCCAATTTATAAAATGCTAAGAGGCGTTTTTATTAATAAAACTGACTACTTTTTGCGTTAACGCAATAAAATTTAATTATTTACTGTTTTTTGTTAAGCAATTTAATAAGCGCAAACAGTCATACAATTAATTTTTAGATCCTAAGATCAATTTATTGATAATACGCTACTAACTAGTTTTTCGATCCCTGCATCGGCTTCAATAATTGATTGCGCAAGCATATAAGCTGGGGTTGTAACTAGCTTATTTGGCTGATCAATAACAACATCATCTACTGCACAATTTATATGTTTAGCGCCTAATGTGCTTAGCGCTTGTGCTGTCTCTGCATCGTTACCAATCGTAAGTACAGCGTTATCGTAAATAAATGGGATCAAAGCGGGTGCAATACACATATAACCAGCAGGCTTATTTTCTTTTGCAAATGATTTACAAGCATTAAGTACGTCTTCATTAATATTTGCTTTTGCGCCTTTAATTGCAAAGTCACATAAGTTTTTTGCAGCGCCAAAACCGCCAGGTACAATTAATGCGTCAAACTGAGTTACGTCTAGTTCAAGCAGCGATTTAATGTCACCTCGTGCAATACGAGCCGCTTCTGTTAATACATTACGTTTATCAGGCATTACTTCGCCCGTTAAATGGTTAATGGTATGAAGTTGTTCAATATCCGGTGCAAAACACTGATACGTTGCGCCATTTTTAGCTATATGTAATAAAGTTAAAATTGCTTCATTAATTTCACTACCATCGTACACACCAGACCCTGCTAATATTACCGCTACGTTTTTCATGCTTTTGTGCCCCTAAAGTCTTTTTTATAAGTCGATCGGATGAAGTCTAACATGCTCAAAATTTCTCGCGAAAATAAATTTTTAGTACAAAAATCATTCTCTATACAAGTTGTATTGCGGTTTATGCCATTTGCGATCACTTTGCCTTTAAAAAAATTATAAAGGATCGCTATGATCTTCGATCCATTGTGCTAGAATACTCCTCCGGTTATTTAAATGGACGCGAATAATCAAAGTGAATAACAACACAAGCAGTCGTTAGAAAACCTTTTTCCACATTGGTTTAAAATAATAAAAAAAGAACCTCGTATTATCTTTTTTAAATTAAAACATACAGTTAAAGTATTTTCTAGGCATTTTATAATGCTTTGGAAGAATAGCTCGTGGCTGTTATCTACACACTTATCCACAGCTTGCTATAGTTTTAATAACACGATAAGCAGTAATTCACTGTCGTTTTATTTACTACCTTATGGCATGCTTATAATTACCTTAATTTTTTGCATTTAGGATCCAAATTCACCATGGCTCAGATCCCCGAAAACCCACTTATTTTAGTTGATGGCTCGTCATATTTATTTCGTGCTTATCATTCTCCGCCGCATTTAACTAATTCTAAAGGTGAAGCTACGGGCGCTATTTATGGCGTGATCAACATGCTTAAAAGCTTGATCAGACAATACGATCCCTCACATATGGTGGTTATATTTGATGCTAAAGGTAAAACGTTCCGTAACGATATGTATAGCGAGTATAAGGCAAATCGTCCGCCTATGCCGGATGACTTACGCACTCAAATAGCACCGATACACAGTATTATTAAAGCGATGGGCTTTCCGCTAATTAGTATTGAAGGCGTTGAAGCTGATGATGTTATTGGTACATTTGCACGTATAGCGTCAGAGCAAAAACGACATGTACTCGTCTCTACTGGCGATAAAGACATGGCACAGCTTGTTAATGAACACGTTACGCTAATAAACACGATGACTGACAGTATTTCAGATCCCGTTACCGTGGTTGAAAAGTTTGGTGTAGGCCCTGAACTTATTATTGATTACTTAGCATTAATGGGTGATAAGGTCGATAATATTCCGGGTGTTGAAGGCTGTGGTCCTAAAACTGCAGTTAAATGGTTAGAAAAATATGGTTCTCTTCAAGGTGTAATGGATCACGCCAGTGAGATTAAAGGTAAAATAGGCGAAAAGTTAGCAATTGCTCTTGATCATCTGCCTTTAAGCTACGAACTTGCGACAATTAAGTGTGATGTTGAAGTTGAATCTGATCTTGATACATTCAAACTTCAAGAACCTAACAAAGACGAATTAATTGCATTATATGGTGAGTGCGAATTCCGTCGTTGGTTAGCTGAATTACTTGATAATCCTAAAGATGCTGAAACACATTTAGCTGTACCTACCGAAGCCACTGAATTACCAAAAGTAGAAGATGCTCATTACGAAACTATTTTAACGCAAGTGCAATTTGATACGCTAATAGATCAATTAAATAGTACTGAGTTATTTGCATTTGATACTGAAACAACCAGCCTTGATTACATGAAAGCGCAATTGGTGGGTATGAGCTTTGCCGTAAAAGCGGGTGAAGCTGTGTATTTACCGGTAGCGCATGACTACCCGGGTGCGCCTGAGCAATTAAGCCTTGAATTTGTAATGCAAAAGCTAGGTCCAATTTTGGCAGATGAAAACAAAGCTAAAGTAGGGCAAAACCTTAAATATGACAAAAGTGTATTAGCGAATGCAGGTTTTGCGCTAAATGGTATTAAGTTTGACACCATGCTTGAGTCGTATGTATTTAATAGTGTAGGCACGCGTCACGATATGGACTCGCTAGCACTTAAATACCTAGGTCATAAAAATATTAGCTTTGAAGATATTGCTGGCAAAGGTAAAAAGCAACTTACCTTTAACCAAATTGAACTTGAAAAAGCAGCGCCTTACGCCGCAGAAGATGCCGATATTACTTTGCGTTTACACGAAGTGCTTTGGCCAAAAATAGCAGCTGATGAAAAGCTAAAATCGGTATTTGAAGATATAGAAATGCCACTTATTAGTGTGATTTCTGATATTGAACGCACCGGTGTTGCGATAGATAGCAATATGCTTGGAGCGCATAGTCAACGTTTAGGCGAGCGTTTAATTGAGCTTGAAAAAGAAGCGTTTGAAATAGCAGGCGAACCATTTAACTTAAGTTCTCCAAAACAGCTACAAGTACTGTTGTTTGAAAAGCTTGGACTGCCTATTATTAAAAAAACGCCTAAAGGTGCACCTTCTACCGCAGAAGAAGTACTGCAAGAACTTGCTCATGATTATCCGCTACCTAAAGTAATTATAGAGCACCGTGGTTTATCAAAGCTTAAATCAACTTACACCGATAAATTACCATTAATGGTGAATGAGAAAACCCAGCGTGTACATACGTCTTATCATCAGGCAATTACAGCTACGGGGCGCTTGAGTTCAACTGATCCTAATTTACAAAATATTCCTATTCGTTCAGAAGAAGGACGTCGTATTCGTGAAGCGTTTATAGCCGCAGATGGTTATAAAATTGTTGCTGCCGATTACAGTCAAATTGAGCTGCGTATTATGGCGCATCTTTCACAAGACAAAGGTCTATTAAATGCATTTGCTAACGGCTTAGATGTACATAGTGCCACTGCCGCTGAAGTATTTGGTGTAGAGCTTGATGATGTAACTACCGATATGCGCCGTAAGGCGAAAGCAGTAAACTTTGGCTTAATTTACGGTATGTCGGCATTTGGTTTAGCACGTCAACTAGATGTGCCACGCCACGAAGCGCAGCATTACATAGATAAATACTTTGAGCGTTTTCCAGGTGTATTAGAGTACATGGAAACAACACGCGAAAAAGCAGCTGAAAATGGCTACGTTGAAACAATATTTGGTCGTCGCCTACATTTACCAGAAATAAACGCACGTAATGGGGCGCGTAGAAAAGGAGCCGAACGTGCTGCTATAAACGCACCAATGCAAGGTACTGCCGCCGATATTATTAAAAAGGCAATGCTGAGCGTCAATCGTTGGGTACACGAACAAGCACCAAATACGATTAAGTTACTTATGCAAGTGCACGATGAATTAGTATTTGAAATCAAAACAGACTGCGCACCACAGTACACAAAACATATTTGTGAACTGATGTCGCAAGCTGCTGCGCTAGATGTACCACTTATAGTTGAAGCTGATGAAGGTGACAACTGGGAACAAGCTCATTAATGCAATTTGAGCATTTTAATTAAAGCGCCTTTTGGCGCTTTTTTTATGTTTAATAAAAATGGCGAATAACAGCGATTCAATCAGGTATATGCAAGCTTTAGTTAAAATAAGGTTAATTTAAGCAACTATTTGTATTAAATAGTTATATGTTCGTCAATTCGAGCTGTTTTACAGGAATATGATTGTATTTTAATGCGTGCTTTTGTTAAAGTCCCGCCTGTCCTATCCTGTAGGACATCCTGTTGATGATGCATCTGAAAGGGTGCAACAAATTGATAGCTTCTCCCCAGTTTGCTATACCGGCCTACCAACTTGTTTGGTGGGCCGTTTTTTGTTTTACGCCTGAAAATCCTATCTAATTAATTCTTTATTGCGCTATACCAATTGTATTATTCATTCGTCATTTCGAGGTGGTTTGGGTACATCGCAGGTGATACCATCGAAGTGATATTATTTTTATTCTTTTCATTTTATTACTAAGGAGTGCGTTATGTTTAAAGCATTAGCTATTGCAGGTTTTTCTTTATCAAGTTTAGTTATTTCTAATGTTGCTCAGGCCAATTGGCAGCTAGTGAATGATAAAAGCCAACTAAGCTTTGTTTCAATTAAAAAAGATTCGATTGCTGAAGCTCACCATTTTACTAACCTTGAAGGTATGCTTTCTGATAAAGGCGAGTTTAGCGTTAATGTTGATTTAACATCAGCCGAAACTCTAATTCCTATTCGTAATGAGCGTTTAACAACATTTTTATTCGAAGCGGCTAAATTTCCAAATGCTGTTTTAACTGCAAATTTAACTAAAGAACTGAGCAATATTAAAAAGCCTGGTCAATATGTATTGAAGGGTATTAAAGCTGAGCTTGATTTTCACGGTAATAAAAAGCCATTGGCAATTGATGTACTCGTTAACAGCACGCAAAGTGGTGATTTAACGGTATCATCATTAACACCTATTATTATTAATAGTGATGATTTTGGTGTAACCGAAGGCGTTAAAAAGCTGCAAGAGCTAGCGGGCTTACCTTCAATTGCAACAGCAGTGCCTGTTACATTTGCAATTACACTTAAAAAACAGTGATTTCTTTAAGTGAGCTTAGCAAGCAATTAAGCGAGCCAAGCAAACCTTTTGATAGTTGGCAGCCTAATCATTGTGGTGAACTGCCAATTGTCATTAATCATGAGGGGAAATGGTTTTACGATGGCAGCGAAATAACACGCCCAGCCATGGTGAAGCTGTTTGCTTCTGTTCTATGTAAAGAAGGTGAGCAATTTTATTTAAAAACACCTGTCGAAAAAATAACAATAACGGTTGATGATGCGCCGTTTATTATTGTTGATTGGCGTTTTGAAAATACAGTGCAAGGGCAGGTGTTGTGCTGTATTGATAATTTAGCTAGGCAGTGGTTGGTGAGCGCTCAGCAGCCTTTAGTTATAAAAGACTATAAAGGGTCAAAAGTGCCTTATCTAAAGCTACCTTATGGCTGTAGTGCGCGTGTTGCGCGAAGCGTATTTTATCAGTGGGCTGAAAAAGCCGAGTCTGATAAGCTCGGCTATTTTATTAAATCTGCAGGAAAGCAGTTTTATTTATCGTAACGCCAGCGTTTAAGCCTCTGGGTTTGTTTCGTCTGTGATTGTTTCATCGGTAGGTGGTACAGCAATAACAGGACCTAAAAACCATTCATCTAGTTTTTTAGCTACTTCTGGTAAACCCGTGCCTTTTAATGATGAAAATGCATGAACTGTAATATCCCCATCAAGTGTGCTTAATTCACGACGAACTTGCAGTACTTGTGATTTACGAGGGCCTTGCTTTAATTTATCGGCTTTAGTTAATAGTGCCAATACTGGAATTTCACTACCAATAGCCCAATTAATTAAATCGCGGTCTAAATCTTTTAATGGATGACGAATATCCATTAAAATAACAATACCTTTTAAGCTTTGACGCTTTTGTAGGTATTCACCTAGCGATTTTTGCCATTTCTTTTTCATTTCGATTGGTACTTTAGCAAAACCATAGCCTGGTAAATCGATAAGGCGCATATCGTCAACATCAGCTAAATCGAATGTATTGATTAGCTGAGTACGTCCAGGTGTTTTACTTGTACGTGCTAGCTTCTGATCGGTTAATGCATTTAATGCACTCGACTTACCTGCGTTGGAGCGACCGGCAAACGCAACTTCAATTCCCGTATCAGCAGGTAATTTAGTAATGTCGGGAGCGCTTGTTACGAAAGACGCAGTATTATATTTGATACGAGATTTGAGCACAGGCTCTCCTAAAACTTAAATAAATAACGTTGAGTAAACCAAATTCACTCAGGGCGCGTATTTTATACTATAAAGGATGTATTAAAAAGCGTATTTAACCACCTAAAAACAGCACCTATGGTACATTTAAAACATGTTAAAGCTTAATCTAAGTCAAAACCCTGTAAATTATAAGCTTAATATGTGTAGAAAACGTGCCAGAGAATTTATTATCGTGTAGAATATATGTATTACAACATCACGATTGTAGATGATACAGGGTCGGAAACAGAGAATTCACCATGAAAAAAATAGCACTATCTTTAACAATATTGCTTGGTGCGTTGTCAGCAAGCAACGCAACAGCATTTGATGGCGATGTAAACGCAGGTAAAGAAAAATCAGCAACGTGTGCGGCTTGTCACGGCCCAGACGGTAATGCGCCGGTTAATATTTACCCTAAAATTGCAGGTCAACATCCAGATTATATCCTCAAGCAACTTCAGGATTTAAAATTAGGTATGACGTCAGGCGGCAAAGAAGGGCGTATGGATCCAGTAATGAGCGCTATGGCTATGCCACTTAGCGAGCAAGACATGAAAGATCTAGCTGCTTATTTTTCTTCAATGAACATGACTGAAGGTGCTACACCTAAAGATGTTGTTGAAGTTGGCGAGATGCTTTTTAAAGCAGGCGATGCAGAACGTGGAATTCCATCATGTGCAGCATGTCATGGCCCACGTGGTAATGGCTCGTCACTTGCTAAGTTTCCAAAAATTTCTTTTCAGCATCCAGGATATATCAAGGCTCAACTTGAAAAATTCCGTGATGGTACTCGTCATAATGACTTAAATGGCATGATGGGCGATATTGCAAAAAAATTAACAGATAAAGACATCGAAGTACTTTCTCAGTATTTAGGTGGCTTACACTAAAGTCGTATTTATTTAGCAGTTAATAATAAATAAACTACAATGTGTTAAAAAAAGCAGCCTAGGCTGCTTTTTTTGTGTCAAAAATTAACGATATCGTCCGTTTTAATGTAAGACATTGACCATGTCTGGTTGTAAGAAAAGTCTTCTTTTTATTTTTGATTATTGATTAACTTATTGTAATTTATGTTTATTTTTATATCTCAATGTAATAAAGATAATAAAAGTTATATAAACCAGTTGTAACAAAATCATTAACGAGTAAATTAACCACTGTCGCAAAACAACAATAACAAAACGGAAATAACTATCAAGGAAAGTAACGCGGCATGACTACATAGCATAAGATTAGTGCTACTAAAGGAAATAATAAAAAAGTGTCAGGATGACCGAAAATAATAAAAAACTCATGGAAGTTTAATAATAAAAACAAAATGGAATGTAACAAGGAACGTAAAAATAATAACAATACGGACTGATAATAATAAAAATAATAAAGACTAAAAAAAGTCGAAGGGAGAAGTGTCCAGATAATGGCGCTCAGATTAGCAGGCGGTAGAGATGTTTTCTCTACCGCCTTTTTATTTGTCCTGTTACAATACCCACCGTTTAAAATTAGCGATTAATTAGCTAAGGCGCTTTTAAATGAGAGACCCAACCTCTAAGCGCAAACTGAATTCTTCTGGCTAGGCCAGCACTGCGATGCCCATTAATTTGCGCTTCGCTCAAAACCTCTTAAGTGAGATGATCAAGATATGAGTAGAACTAAAAAGTCACGCAAAAGCCCAGCAAACGGACCTGTTCGTTTAAGCCAAGATAAGCTTAAAGAAATGCGCGCATTAAAAGAGCAGCGAGTTAAAAAAACCAAAGGCGCTAAGCCAGGTTCTCGTAACGCGCCAGATTTACTAGATAGCGAAAGCCATAATGCTGGTCACGCGCCTAAAGATAAGCGTGTAGGCAGTAAAAAGCCTGTACCATTAATTGCAACTGCGCCTGAGCCTAAAGTTGAAATGAAACGCAACTTAAAGCCAACTATTGAGCTGAAAAAGGTAATCGAGCCTGAATTTACACCTGAACAAGAGCTAGAAGCACTTGAGAATGACGAGCGTTTACTTAAACTAGTAGAGCGTCATGAAGAAGGTGAAATGCTAACTGGTAAAGATGCTAAGTACTTTAATAGCCGTATTGCTCGCCATCAGGCGTTATGTGAAATTCTTGGTATTGAAGACGAGGATGAAGACGAATTTGAAGATGACCTTGAAGATGATATTGAAAGCAAAGGCAATTCTGATTTCGATCAATACTTATCTGACGATTTAGCCAACGAATGGTTAGATGAAGACGACAAATAGTAAGGATAAATAATGAGTACCGCGGTAATTTTAGCCTTACTTTTAGGCGCTGCTATAATAGTTGGTCTGGCATTTTATGCGGGTCAGTTGCTGTATAAGTTAAATGCGCAAAAAAAGTTAATTGCTAAAACGCAGGCTGAACAAAAGCAAAAGCTTGAGAAGTCGCGTTTAAAGCGAAATGCCAAACTAGCCGATAGTATTCATTTAATTGCGCGTGCAATGAATGAAGAGCAGTGTGAGTTTTCTGAAGGCTGTTTACGTATTTGGGTACTTATGTCTCAATATGGCTTTGAGAGCGAGCGTGATTTAACGACACAATATCCTGGCATTTATAAAATGTACCAGGTAGTTAAAGAAATGCCGACACACGATGCACGTAAAAAATATGCTAAAAAAGAGATTTTTAAGCTAGATAAGGCTCGCTGGCAAGCTGAAGAAACACTTAAAGATGAAGTTAAAGCCGATTGCGCTAAAATTATCATCGAGTTTAAAGCCGCTCCTGGCAGCGATAAAGTGGTTTTTAACTAGCTTTAATTTTTCTAGTACTCAAAAAAAGCAGACCTTGGTCTGCTTTTTTTATGCGTAAAAATTTTCATACTAATTGCATTAAATTAGTGATCTGCTAAATCACTCGTGAAAAACGCGTCGCATTTATTTGTTTTTGTAAATGAGCATCGAAGCACATGCAAATAATACGAATGAATAAGTTGCCGCGTGGCGTTACGCTAATTTTATTATCATTTATAGTGACTAGTTCATCTTTTATAAGTGGCGTAAGCGCAATTAATGCATCCTCAAAGTAGTCATTAAATATAAGCGCATGCTTTTCGCTAAAGTCTTGTATATCTAATTCAAACTGGCAAATGAGCTGCTTAATTGCATCAGCACGAATTACATCATCATGTGTTAAGTGCATACCTTTATTAAGAGCACAGCCGATTTGTGTTTCGATGCTGTGGTAATAATGTTTTAATTCTTTTTGATTTTGTAAAATGGCAGTGCCAATTTGTGAAATTGATGACACGCCTAAGCCTAATAAATCACAATTTCCATGTGTTGTATAACCTTGAAAATTACGATGTAACTTGCCTTCATTTTGCGCAATAGCTAGTTCGTTATCGGTTTTTGCAAAGTGGTCCATACCAATAAATTGATAGCCTGCTTGCGTCATCTGCTCCAGCGTGTTTTTAAACATAGTGAGTTTATTATGTGAACTGGGTAAATCTGCATCTTTAATCTTACGCTGTGCGGCAAAGCGCTCTGGTAAATGCGCGTAGTTAAACACCGATACTCGGTCAGGGCTTAACTCAATAAGTTGCTCTATAGTTTGCTTAAAGCTCTCTGGCGTTTGCAGAGGAAGCCCGTAAATCATATCTGCATTAATAGATTGAAATCCCAGCTCGCGAGCTTGTGTAATTAATTGCTTGACCGTATCTGCATTTTGCGGGCGATTAACAGCAAGTTGCACGTCGTCGTTAAAGTCTTGAATCCCAAATGAGACACGGTTAAAGCCAAGCATTCTTAAATCAACAAGCATATTATCGGCAAGTGAGCGTGGGTCTATTTCAATGCCGCGCTCTGTTGTGCTTGTAAAATCAAAGTGCTGCTCTAAAAGCTTAATTAGACGAGTCATTTGTTTTGCGGTTAAAAAGGTGGGAGTACCGCCACCTAAATGTAATTGCTCAACCGTGTAGTTTTTAAATAAATGAGCTTGGGCAGTAATTTCTTTTGCTAAAAAGTCGAGATACGTATCGGCCTTAGATTGATGGCGGGTAATTATTTTATTACAGCCACAGTAGTAGCAAAGCTGACTACAAAACGGAATATGAATATATAAAGAGAGTGAACGACTCGTTGATGATTCTACAGCGTTTAGTAGGTCTTGTTGTTGATACCCATCACGCAGCGATAGAGCGGTGGGATACGAGGTATAGCGTGGGCCAGACACATTATATTTGTTTATTAGGGTCTGATCCCAGTGTGGAAGTTTAATCATCACGCGCACCTAAGTATTTATTTAGGGGGTGATTATAAAAAAGTACGCAGTGAGGCGGTTTGATCTATAACAAAAAAGGTGCCGAAGCACCTTTTTTAATAAAATATCAATTAATGCGGTCTAATTAATACGTAACAGTATGGGCATCTTTGAGATATTGAAATAACTCTTTATAACCTTTACCCGGCTTTTCAGCTTTCGCTTCTTTTGCCGCATTACGAACCAATTGACGCATTTGCTGACGATCAAGAGACGGAAACTGTTCAATAGTCTCATTGATAAGGTCATCACCTTGTTCAATTAGGTCTGAACGTAATTGCTCAATTTTTTTGACCAATACTTCAGCTTGGTTATTTTTATTAAGCATTACATCGATAATCGCTCTAATAGCGTCAATGTTTTCTACAGTACGCAACGTTTTAGCGATGTAGTTTAAGTGACGGCGGTACGCGTCACTTTTATTACTTATTTTATCAGCAACAACCATTGCCGCTTTTAAATCGTCATTTAATGGCAGGCGTTCGCGCTGTTTTTTACCCATTTTGGCAATTTCAGTACCTAACTGATGAAACTCTTGCGCTTCGCGCTTAAGTTCCGTTCTTGATACATATTCAATTTCTTCTTCAATTTCAGCAGGCTTGCCTTTTTTCTTTGCCATGGGGTGCTCTTAAATAAAAATAACTTTTGCCATTATACATGAATATGATACTTAGGAATATTAGCTGATGTGATGCATTGAGTGTGTTAGCATTTAAATATAAGAAATGCGTGCATTATGCCTCTAAGGCTCAGGACTTAATTTATGAAAAGCCAACAAAACGATCCAATTTATTCTCAAATATCGCAAGTTAAAGATGCGGTAGCAGAAGTACTCGAACATGCTAAAAAATTAGGCGCTACAGCTGCAGAAGCTGCCATGTCTAGCACGTCTGGTTTATCGGTTAGTACACGAATGGGTGAAGTAGAAACCATTGAGTTTAACCAGGACGGCGGCTTAGGCATTAGTGTATACGTTGGTAATAATAAAGGTTCGGCGTCAACCGCTGATTTAAATCCAAAAACATTGCGCATGGTAGTCGAAAAAGCGATTGATATAGCCAAATTTACATCGGATGACCCATTTAACGGCGTTGCTGATAAAGAATTGCTTGAATTTAATCCTAAAGATTTAGATTTATACCATCCTTGGGATGTAAGCCCTGAGGAAGGCATTGAGCTTTGTCATGCTGCTGAGCAAGCTGCATTAAACGCAGATGAGCGTATTGTTAACTCTGATGGCGCGAGTTTTTCATCTCACCAAGGATTACGTGTTTATGGTAACAGCCATGGTTTGATAACTGGCTTTCCACGCACTCGTCATAGCATTAGTACTATGGTAATTGGTCAAGATGGTGAGCAGATGCAACGCGACTCTGCTTATACTGTTGCACGCGATCAAGCGGGTTTAAATGACGCAGCGGCAGTTGGGCTTGAAGCAGCAGCTGAAACATTGGCTAAATTAAATAGCCAAAAGTTAGGCACAATGAAAGTGCCTGTTATTTTTAGAGCCGATATTGCAAATTCATTGTTTGGTCACTTAGTGTCGGCAATTGGTGGTGGTGCGCTTTATCGTAAATCAAGTTTTTTACTTGATAGCTTAGGCACACAAGTATTTAGTAATTGTGTGAATATTGCTGAGCGCCCACATATTTTAAAAGGGTTGGCGTCGTCACCGTTTGATAGCGAAGGTGTTAAAACATTCGATAGGGAAATTATTCAAGGCGGCGAGCTACAAACTTATTTATTAGCAAGTTATGCCGCGCGTAAAATGAATATGACCCCAACAGGGCATGCTGGCGGTATACATAACTGGCTTGTTGAGCAAACTCATAACGATTTAACTGCACTATTAAAAACGATGGGCACCGGCTTATTAGTTACAGAGCTAATGGGGCAGGGCGTAAATACCGTAACGGGTGATTACTCTCGTGGTGCTGCTGGTTTTTGGGTTGAAAATGGTGAAATCCAATATCCTGTAAGCGAAATTACCATTGCTGGTAATTTAAAAGATATGTTTAAAGGCATATCTGCTATTGGTGGTGACATAGAACGCCGTGGTGGTATTCAAACTGGCTCAGTATTAATAGAGCAAATGCAAATAGCCGGCGCGTAGTATTAATACGCAGTGTATACTTAGACCTAGAGTATTATCTCTGGGTCTAAGTGAGCTTTTACGAGGTGTAAAATGGCTAAAGATAGATATGCACCAAAACCGCTAACCGATATTATGGCGGGGTTAAATAATCGTTTATCAGCTTATGCAGGCAAAAGCCAAGCACTTGATACACAGCAAACCCTATTAAAAGATTTTTTGGGTCCTAAGTTGGGTGATAAATGCCGAGTTAGTAATTACCGAGACGGCACGCTAATGATAGAGGCGGTGTCTGCACCTATCGCGCTTAGGCTTAATTATTTAAAAATGGATATGCTTTCACATTTTAGAGCCGCTGGAATGGCAGAGCTCGGGCAAATAAAAATAACTGCAAATCCTCAAGCAACTCAAAGATTAAGTACAGCGAATAAGTCGGGTAGTCCTGCAGTTACCAACTCACGTAAAATGAGTGAGCAAACAGCTGATTACTTAAACGCGATAGCATCTTCTGCACCCCCTTCTTTAAAAGAAAAACTAGAGCGTTTAGCGCTTCACGGAAAAAATAAAAGTAAGTCTTAACTACCCACCATTTTGTTATTGGTGGGGCTAATTTGGCAGCTCACCGCATTCAAAATACTTTGTTACATATTCCATTTTATTGTTGGCTTAATGAGGTTTATGATACTGCGTGGGCTTTATATTGATCGAAAGCTCTTTGATACCCATTCCATTAAGTAAAAGCGTGTAGGCAGTGCTATTTTTACTCCTGCTATATTCAAGAATTTAATGGAGTTGGTATGTGATACCAACCTGCATAAGTCTTTGATCAATTTAACGAATTAAATTGCACTATAACGTCGTTAAAATTTTTTATTTAGAGCAACTAGATACAAAAACTTTTGCCTGGTTCTAGCGTAATTTTCTTAACGTTAAATAGACCCCATATATAAGCAGATTGGTATGATTCAATTCTAACTAACAAACGGAATAATTATGAATAAAGTAACAATGGCTGCTGCAAGTATCGCACTTGCGCTTGGCTTGGTAGGTTGTGGTGAAAAACAACAAGAAACAAAAGTAACCGACACTCCAGTAGTAACAGCACCCGCTGAAAAACCACTAGAGCTTGGTATTGAATTAGCTAATATGGATAGTTCAGTACGCGCACAAGACGATTTTTACTACCATGTAAATGGTCAGTGGTTAGCTAAAACTGAAATACCAGGTGATAAATCTAACTACGGTTCTTTTTCGCAGTTATATGATGAGTCGCAAAAAGCGATGAAAATAGCCCTTGAAAGTGCAGCCGCAAACAAAGCCGCTAAAAAAGGCAGTGATGAGTACAAAATTGGTGCATTTTATAAAAGCTATATGAATAAAGATGCGCGTAATGAGCTAGGTATTACGCCATTACAACCGTCATTAGATACAATTGATAGCGTTAAATCTAAAGCTGATTTAGTGGGTTTAATGGCTAAAATTCAAAAACAAGGCGGTACTTTACCGTTTGGTTGGTTTGTAAATAACGATGCTAAAAACTCAAGTGAGTATGCATTGTATTTATCTCAGTCGGGTCTTGGTTTACCAGATCGTGACTATTACTTAAAAGATGACGAAAAATTCACTAAAATTCGCGCTTCTTACGAGCAATACATCACTGATGTTTTAGCAAAGTCAGGCGTTAAGGATGCGGCAGAAGCAGCTAAGAGCGTACTTGCATTTGAAAAAACACTAGCTGATGCTCAGTGGAGCCGTGTGCAAAGCCGTGATGCAACTAAATCTTATAATAAGATGACAGTAGCAGATGCAAGCAAGTTGATGGGTGACCTTGATTTAGCTGCATTCTTTAAAGATGCAGGCGTGAGTTCAAGTGACATTATTGTACGTCAACCAAGCTACTTAGAAGCACTTGCTACTATTTACAAAGACACTGATTTAGCGACGTGGAAAAACTACTTAAAATTTCATTTTGTAAGTGGTTATGCAGAACTACTTAGTGAAGATTTAGTTAACCTTAACTTTGACTTTTACAGCACAACACTTCGTGGCGTAGAAGAACAAGCACCTCTTTGGAAGCAAGCGGTTGATGCATCTAACAGTGTACTTGGTGAAATTTTAGGTAAGGTATACGTTAAAGATAACTTCCCGCCAGAAGCTAAAGCACGCATGGAAGAGCTAGTTGATAACGTAATTAAAGGTTATGGCGTTGCTATTGAAAATCTTGAGTGGATGAGCCCTGAAACAAAGCTTGCAGCGAAAGAAAAACTAGACAAATTTACGCCTAAAATTGGTTACCCAGACACGTGGAAAGATTACTCTGAGCTAGATATTAACTCAGATGAGCTAGTAGGCAATTACATTCGTTATAGCGAATGGGCATACGCAGACATGATTGCTAAATTGGGTAAACCAGTTGATCGCTCTGAGTGGCACATGACTCCGCAAACAGTAAATGCGTATTACAATCCAGTAAACAACGAAATTGTATTTCCAGCAGCTATTTTACAACCGCCATTCTTTAATTTAGAAGCGGATGATGCTGTAAACTACGGCGCAATTGGTGCAGTAATTGGGCATGAGCTTGGTCATGGTTTTGACGACCAAGGTGCTAAATACGACGGTGATGGCAACTTACGTAACTGGTGGAGTGAGACTGACCTTAAGCAATTTGAAGAGCGTACAGCGGCTCTAGTTGCACAGTATAACGAATATAAACCGTTTGAAGATGCAAGTGTTAATGGCGAGCTAACGCTTGGCGAAAACATTGGTGACTTAGGTGGCTTAACGGTTGCGCATAAAGCGTATATGCTGTCTTTAGGTGATAAAAAATCACCAGTGATTGATGGTTACACAGGCGATCAACGCTTCTTTATGGGTTGGTCACAAATTTGGCGTCGTAACTACCGCGATGAAGAGTTACGTAATCGTTTATTAACAGACCCTCATTCACCAAGTCACTACCGTGTAATCGGTATCTTGTCGAATATGCCTGAGTTTTACGAAGCGTTTGACGTAAAAGAAGGTGATAAAATGTATATCAAACCAGAAGATCGCGTAAAAATTTGGTAATTTACTAAATAGACTGATTTAAAGTTAATAAAAAACCAGTAAGTTTTTAGCTTACTGGTTTTTTTGTATCTTGAATTTGTAAATAACCTGAACTATGGATAATAAATCTATCTCAAGCAGCTATTTTCAGCGCTAACTGCGTTGAATTTACTTGCAATAGGCCAGCTATTGACGCGTAAATTCGCCTTGTTTTCACTAAAAATCTCTGGCTAGAGAAAATAAATTTAAATATCACCATGATTCAATACGTTAATAAACCTCTTAACCAGAGTTCAGGTTAAATAAGCTTTAGCTCATTAAGCATTGGTGCATCCATTTTTCGTTACTGAGTATGTTTTTATAAAGCGCGAGTTGGTTTTGTGCTCGCTCTAAATTATGCTCTGCATGAGCCACTTTAAAGTACACATCGTTATTTAAGTAATCAGTTAAAAAGCGCACACTTAACATGAGCGGCATTATTTTAGCGCCTAACAGCAGGCTTTCTTGTTCTTTTGTACTCATGCTGCTTTTTAATGGCGTTACATAGCCTTTAACAATGGCTGAAAATATATCTTTTCGAATAATAACGTTGTGTAAGTTTGTTGAATCCTCGGCTTCGGGGGAGCAGAAAGTGCGTACCATGTCGCCAAAATCATAAAGCCTAAATCCCGCCATGCAGGTATCTAAATCAATCACTGCTTTTGCTTTGTGAGTTGCACTACAAAACAGCATATTATTTATTTTTGTATCGTTATGACACACTCTAAGTGGTATCTGCTTAGCTATACTACTAAGCTCGGTAATTAAATGCTGCTGCGATAAGCAATATTCTATTTCGTCAGCGCAGTGCTTTACTCTATTTACAGAGTGATTTGTGATTGCGGTATTTAATTGCTCAAAGCGCATCGCTAAGTTGTGAAAATCAGGAATTACAGTATGTAGTTGTTGTGTATCAAAATCTTGTAATGCATGAGCAAATACGCCAAAGGCGTAAGCCGCTTGCTCGCTCTGTTGCGCATTTTTAACAACGTCTTCGCTGTAACTGTCACTAATATAGCTAAGGACGCGATAATGCGCGCTATCAATTTCTATTAAGTGTTCGTTGTTTTGTATGGCTATATGTTTAACTGTTTCAAGGGGGTAGTTGCTTTGTAGTTGTTTGGTATTTAAATGCTGCTCAATTAGTTTTGCATTACTTACTAACTGAGCAGGGTATTTAAATACCTCAGTATTAAGTTTTTGCACAATAAACTGTTTATCAATACACGTAAGTAGCCATGTACTATTTATATGGCCGCTACCAATCACACTAACTTGAGTTAACTCAGGATTTAATGCTAATTGTTCGCTTAGCTTATTTTGTATTGAGATGTTCATTGTGCTCACTTGTACCTAGTTTGTTATGCGTATCGGGCTACTATTTTCTCGATAATTTCAGCATTAGCTTCAGGAAAATCATAATTTTCTAATTCACTAATTGCTACCCATTCACTAGGTTGCCCTTCAGCGCCATGTGCTTCACCGCTAAAGTTACTTACTACGTGTACATCTAATTTAACGCATTTATCGCCGTAGTCATGCTCAATCACCATAAGTTGGCTAGAGCTGTGAATCGTTAATCCAACTTCTTCAGTAAGCTCGCGTTTAAGTGCAACAAAAACACTTTCACCTGCTTCTACTTTGCCACCAGGAAATTCCCATAAACCGCCTTGATGTTGTTCATCTGCGCGTTTACAAATGAATATAGCGTTATTTTTCTTAATAACACCAACAGCTACATGTACAATTTCTATAGTCATTACTTTAAAACTCCATAAAAAAAAGCGACGCTAGCGCCGCTTTTTAATAAGCTAATAACAATACTGGGCTATTTTAATTTACCGCAACATTGTTTGAATTTTTGACCTGATTTACAAGGACAAGGGTCATTACGACCTACTTTTGGTTCTGTACGAGCCATTACAGTAGCTGTTTCTGGTGCTGGCGCTTCGCCACCTACTTGCTCAGCTTCTTCATGTTGGTATTCGCGAGGAGCATTTTCACTTTTACGGTGTTGCTCTTCTACTTTTTCAACATCTTCTTCTGCGCGTACTTGTACTTTACTTAGGATGCTTACAACATCTACTTTCAAGTTTTCAAGCATTTCAGAAAACAGCTCAAACGATTCACGCTTATACTCTTGCTTAGGATTCTTTTGCGCGTAACCACGTAAATGAATACCTTGACGTAAGTGATCCATAGCAGCAAGGTGATCTTTCCAATGCTGATCAAGACTTTGTAGCATAATCGCTTTTTCGAATTGACGTAAAACAGAATCGCCAACTTGCTCTTCTTTTTGCTTGTATGACTGTTCAACCGCCTGCTCAATACGCTCACGAAGTTTTTCTTCGTATAGTTTATTGTCATCTGCTAACCACTGAGTGATTGGCAACTCAAGTAAGAAGTCTTGTTTTAAACGCTCTTCAAGGCCAGGAATATCCCACATTTCAGCAAGGCTTTGCGGTGCAATGTACTGATCAATTACACTAGCAAGAACATCACCACGAATTGCTGTGATAGTTTCTGAAATATCGCCTTCTTCAAGCAGCTCGTTACGTTGAGAGTAAACAACGCGACGTTGATCGTTTGCTACATCATCGTACTCAAGCAATTGCTTACGAACATCAAAGTTACGTGCTTCTACTTTACGCTGTGCATTTTCAATCGCACGGTTTACCCATGGATGTTCAATTGCTTCACCGCGTTGCATACCTAGTTTACGCATCATGTTAGTCATGCGTTCACCAGCGAAGATACGCATTAGTGCATCGTCCATCGATAGGTAGAAACGGCTAGAACCGGCGTCACCTTGACGACCAGAACGACCACGTAATTGGTTATCTATACGACGAGATTCGTGACGTTCAGTACCAATGATATGTAAACCGCCAGCATCAATTACCGCATCATGGCGAATTTTCCAAGCTGCTTTAATTTCAGCAATTTGCTCAGCAGTTGGGTTCTCAAGTTTTTCAACTTCACTATTCCAGTTACCACCTAACACGATATCGGTACCACGACCGGCCATGTTGGTTGCAATTGTTACTGTACCTGGTAGGCCAGCATCTGAAACGATATCTGCTTCTTGCGCATGAAATTTGGCATTAAGTACGTTGTGCTTAATTTTTTCTTTGCGTAAAAACTGCGATAAATACTCAGAGCTTTCAATTGAAATAGTACCTACAAGTACTGGTTGTCCGCGGTCTTGACAGTCTTTAATGTCAATTAAAATTGCTTCGTACTTTTCTTCTTGTGTTAGGTAAACTAAGTCGGCGCGATCATCACGAACCATTGGCTTATTAGTTGGCATAACAACAGTATCTAGGCCGTAGATAGATTGAAACTCAAAAGCTTCAGTATCGGCAGTACCTGTCATACCTGCTAATGTTTCGTATAAACGGAAGTAGTTTTGGAACGTAATAGATGCAAGTGTTTGGTTTTCGTTCTGAATATTTACACCTTCTTTAGCTTCAACAGCTTGGTGTAAACCTTCTGACCAACGACGACCTTCCATTGAACGACCAGTATGCTCATCGATAATGATTACTTCGTTTTCTTTTACTACGTAATCAACATCTTTTTGGTATAGCTTGTGGGCACGAAGGGCGGCATAAACGTGACTTAGTAGCGTAATGCTTGCTGCTGAGTAAAGCGAATCGCCTTCTTCAATTAAGCCGCGTTCAGTAAGTAGCTCTTCTACTTTAATTTGACCACGTTCTGTTAAATGAACTTGCTTAGACTTTTCATCAATAGTGTAATCGCCGTCGCCTTCAACACCTTCTTCGTCTTCTTTTTCTTGAAGTTCAAGTAAAGGAACGATGGTATTTATTTCAGTGTATAGCTCAGAGCTGTCCTCAGCTGGGCCTGAAATAATAAGCGGAGTACGCGCTTCATCAATTAAGATTGAATCCACTTCATCGACTACGGCATAAAATAATGGACGCTGAACACGTTCATCAATGCTAAAAGCCATATTATCGCGAAGGTAGTCAAAACCAAATTCGTTATTTGTACCGTACGTAATGTCAGCAGTATAAGCTAGCTTCTTCTGCTGTGGCATCATACCCGGTACGTTACAGCCTACAGTAAGGCCTAAAAATTCAAATAACGCACGGTTGGTTTCAGCATCACGTTTAGCAAGGTAGTCATTCACAGTAATTACGTGAACACCTTTGCCTGTTAAGCCGTTTAAATAAGCTGGTAGGGTAGCTGTTAGTGTTTTACCTTCACCGGTACGCATTTCTGCAATGCGACCTTGATGTAAAACCATACCACCTAATAACTGCACGTCGAAATGACGCATGCCATTTACACGCTTTGACGCTTCACGTACCACAGCAAAAGCTTCAGGTAGGATATCGTCAAGGCCTTGTCCGTTATCGTAACGTTCTCTAAACTCAGCTGTTTTAGCTCTTAAATCTTCATCAGAAAGCGCTTCAAGTTGCGTTTCTAGCGCATTGATTAGCGCGACCGTCTTTCTTAAGTTTTTAATAGTGCGGTCATTGCGACTACCAAAAAGCTTGGTAAATAAATTAGATATCATGATAAAACCGTTACAATGTATTCTTTGTCAGCCGAGTATCGGCTAACCCATTTTTAACAATTGGTAATTAATATGTGCTTTTAAATAACACTTAGAACATATTAATTAGCAATATTGTATTAAACCGCTCAAAAAGCACTGTTTATTACGTGCGCTACTATACCAGACTCTGCCAAACAACAAACTATCTCAATAAAAAGATCTGTGTATAAAATCGAAAAATTTGATCTGGTTCGTAAAAATAACTTTGTATTACTCAATTACAGTAAAAATAGTAGCGAACTGTAAAGATATGGTGCTAAATAAATTAAAAACAAGGGTTATAGCTGCGCTTAAGTTTGACGCTTAAACACAGCTATTAAATGAGTGTTTTATAATTTAAATTGGTTAACCGTTTTGTTAAGTGCTGCAGCTAAATCACTTAAGTCACGAGCTTCGTCAGCGAGGGTGTGCGCATGGTCAGCGGTACTGTTCACTAAGTTATTAATTGCCGAAAGGCTCGTATTAATATCTTCAGCAACGACTGTTTGCTCCTCAGTTGACGTGGCTATTTGATGACTTTGGTCTTGTACTTTAGTGACCGACTGCGCAATATTGTGAAGTGAGCTAAGCACTTCTTTAGTTTGCAGTACTGAGCCCTCGGTTTGATCTTGTCCTTGTTGCATCATCACTGAGGCCTGTTGAGCTATTTGCTGCAAGCGCGAAATCATATTACGAATATCGTCTGTTGATTCTTGTGTGCGACTTGCTAGTGAGCGTACTTCATCAGCAACAACGGCAAAGCCTCGACCGTGTTCACCGGCACGAGCTGCCTCTATAGCCGCATTAAGTGCAAGTAAGTTGGTTTGATCGGCAATTGAATTAATTACATCGACTAATGCGCCAATATTATTACTTTCTTGCTCAAGGCCTGCTACCACTTTAGATGCTTCGCCAATATGCAACGCCAGTTCAGTCATTACTTTTTGCGCCTGTGTAGAACGGCTTGCACCTTCAGCTGTAATTGCCTGAACTTCTTCAGCTGCGTTATTTGTATGTTGTGCATTACGTGATATTTCAAGCACAGTAGTCGCCATTTCAGTTACCGCGGCGCTGACGCTATCAACTTGCTGCTTCTCTTGCTGAATTTCAGAATTAGTTTGCTCTGAAACACGTCTTAATTGAGCTGCTGCATTACTTAGCTGTTCTGCTTGCGCTGCGGTTTCTAGCATCATGGCGCGTAACTTATCAATAAAAGTGTTCATATGATTGGCCAGCTGTCCCACTTCATCTTGACTACTAATATCAATTTTTTGAGTAAGGTCGCCTTCACCCGATGCTATATCACGCATAATATGCGTAAGTGTTGTGATGGGTTTTGAAATCATATGGGTAGCCCATAAAATCATGGCTAATATAATAATTAAGATAATAACTACTGCAGTTGTTGTTGCGGTTACTGCGGCATTTACGGGCTCTTCAATCATGCTAGTAGGAATAAGTAGACCTACATACCAATCTATATGAGGCTGCTCTAGCTGCAGACGATGGTAAACCACATAAAACTGCTCACCTTTAAAAGTAACCATTTGGCTGCCTTTAAGGTTATTTCGCATTTGTGTATTTAATTCTTTAAAGCCTGCTGTATCTGTAAATTGTTGCTCAAGCGCATCGAGTCCTTCTTTACCGTTTGCACCTTCATCTGTAATTGAAAGTTTGTGTCCAGTGGCTTTTGAAAAGTGAACTACTTTTTGATTTCCATCGAGTAAAAATCCATAACCTTGGCCGTTAAAGCGAATATTTTCGACCATGTCGTTAATTTTGTTTAGTTGTAAATCAACACCGCCCATACCAATGAGTTTACGCTGTGCGTTATAAACAGGTTGTTGTACTACTGCAGATGCTACGCCTGTGGTTAAATCAACAGAGATTGGACCTACGTAAAGTTTGTTAACTTGCATGGCTTCTTGCCACCAACCACGCTTGTAGGCGTAATAAGGCTGGCCGTTGTAGTGACTTGTACGTTCATTTTCTTTAAAGTATTCACCGGTGGTTGCTGAGGCAAAAAAGGCCGATAAGATGTTTTCGTCGTTTGAGCTTAAACGCACAAAGTCTTGGTTTACTTCGTTGTAACCTGACGCGCTTTCGAGTGCTTGATCGCGAGTATCCCAATTTTCAAAAAAGTTGATTAAATGTGGGTTATTAACAAAGGTTGATACCATTTTACCGTACATCGCAAAGTAACTTTGCATTGAAAGTTGCTCGGTCTGTAGATAACTTTGTGCTTCGTTTTCTATGTTTTCTCTAGAGAGATTAGCAATGTGTTTAACAAAAAATGTTGAGGCGATAATTAGTAAAACGGTAATTGTTCCACCAATCAATAATAATATTTTCTTCCGTAATGATAAATTATTTAGCATGAGTGCGCATATTTTTATTATTTATGAAATTATATCTAATCATATCTTACTTAAAATCTCTATAAAGTTAGATAGAAAGAACTAATTATGCTTTTAAAATAAAGGCTTATACAAAAATGACAAATAAAAGTAATAAATTAGTAGTATTAGGTGCAGGTTGGTTAGGGCATGCTTTATGCGTAAGTGCGCAAAAAACTGATTGGCAAGTACAAGGAACGCATAGAACAGATATACACGAGTTTGATTTTGAGCGTCAGTTTACACTTGAAGATGGGCAATTAAGACATCAAGTTGATTTACAAAATGCTTATTGGGTATGTGCTATTCCACCACGTAGCAGGCACAGTGAAAGTAATTATCCTGAAACACTCACCGCAGCGCTTAAGCTCTCAAAGGAGTTAAACGCAAAGGGCTTTTTATTATGCTCGTCAACCGGGGTGTACGATCAAGAGCCTGGTGTATATAGCGAAAGTAGCGATATTTCATGCACAAACGAGCGCCAAATAAAGCTCTATGAGGCAGAAGAGCAAGTACTTGAGCAAGACGGGAAAGTGCTGCGTTTAGCTGGATTACTAGGGCCTAACAGAGAACCAGGTCGTTTTGTGGCAGGCAAAGAGTTTAATACATCAAGTGAGCAAGTAGTAAATATGGTGCATCAACAAGATGTAATTAATGCTATTTTTGCGGTGATAGAACACTGGCAAGTAGGGCAAAATATTTATAATGTTGTTAATCCTGCGCACCCAACAAAAGCTGAATACTATGCAGTGAAGTGTGCAGAACATGGTGGCGAGTTACCACGCTTTACCAGTGATGATAAAGCTGAGCGCAAAGTTATTGGCTCAGCTATTGAAGCGCTAGGCTTTACTTACCAATATGGTATTTAATATGCTGAAGGCAGGGGACTGCTCTCTATGAAGTCGCATAGCTTACCTTCACTTAGTAATGTATTAGCAGCTTCGATATCGGGAGCAAAGTAGCGGTCTTTATCATAATAACTCACATGCTCGCGTAACAACGCTTTAGCGCTTTGCACTTTATGTGATGGTTCAAGCGGCTTTCTAAATTCTAGCCCTTGAACCGATGCTAACCATTCTATTGCCAAAACACCTTGGGTATTATTGGCCATTTCATCTAAGCGCCTTGCTGCAAAGGTTGCCATAGAAACATGATCTTCTTGATTTGCAGATGTAGGCAAGCTATCGACCGAAGCCGGATGCGCTAATGATTTGTTTTCTGACGCAAGCGCTGCTGCGGTAACTTGGGCAATCATAAATCCTGAATTTACACCGCCGTTTTCAACTAAAAATGGCGGTAATTTGGATAGGTTTGAATCGATAAGTAATGCAATTCGCCTTTCTGCTAATGCACCAATTTCGGCAATTGCGATAGCTAAGTTATCGGCGGCCATTGCAACTGGCTCTGCATGAAAGTTACCTCCCGATATTATGTCGCCTACATCGGCAAAAACTAGCGGATTATCGGTTACACCGTTTGACTCGCATAACAATACTTCTGCGGCTTGGCGTATCTGAGTTAGGCAAGCACCTAGCACTTGAGGTTGGCAGCGAAGGCAGTATGGATCTTGTACTTTTTCACAATTGACGTGGGAGTTACTAATTTGAGAGTGCGTATCGAGTAGCTCTCTAAATACTTGAGCGGTGTCTATTTGTCCGCGCTGACCGCGAATTTCATGAATACGTGCATCAAATGGCGCGCGGCTGCCCATTGCAGCTTCTATACTTATCGAGCCGATTACGCAGCTTTGTGCATATAAGTTCTCGCTTCTAAATAGGCCTTGTAGTGCAAACGCAGTCGATGCTTGTGTGCCATTTAATAATGCTAAGCCTTCTTTAGCTGCAAGGGTAAGAGGTTCAAGCCCCGCTATTTTTAACCCTTGTGCTGCACTAATTATTTTTCCTTTATGTCGCATTTGACCTTCAGCTAATAAAGGTAGGCACATATGCGCAAGAGGGGCTAAATCTCCCGATGCCCCCACGGAGCCTTTTTTAGGCACGCATGGATATACTTCGCTACTAAGCAGCTGCATAAAAAATTGGATTACTTGCAGGCGAATACCCGAGTAGCCGCGCGAAAGCGAATTTACTTTTAAGGTGATCATTAACCTTACTGTGCTGTCATCCATGTATTCGCCAATGCCCGCAGCGTGTGAAAGCACAATGGAACGCTGTAATAATTCAAGTTCGTCGTCGGCAATTTTGGTATTGGCTAATAATCCAAAGCCGGTGTTAATTCCGTATACAGTGCGGTGTTCATTAATAACGTTTTGAACGGTTTGCGCGCTTGCTGCTATTTGCGACTCGGCATGCTTTGCAAGGCTTAACTTTACCGGTGAATTATTAATTTTTCTCAGTGTGTTTAAATTAAGTGAGCCTGGTGTGAGAGTAAGTTCGAACATGATCATTCCTCGTTTAGCATAGGTAGGTCTAAATTTTGTTCTTTAGCGCAGTTCTTTGCTATGTCGTATCCAGCATCAGCATGGCGCATTACACCCGTTGCAGGGTCGTTCCAAAGTACGCGAGCAATACGCTCTTTAGCTTCATTTGTACCATCGGCAACAATAACCACACCAGAGTGCTGACTAAACCCCATACCTACACCGCCACCATGATGAAGAGACACCCAAGTAGCGCCACTTGCTGTATTAAGCAGTGCATTGAGTAATGGCCAATCCGATACTGCATCTGAGCCATCTTTCATACTTTCTGTTTCGCGGTTAGGGCTGGCAACTGAGCCCGAGTCGAGGTGGTCACGACCAATAACGATAGGAGCTTTAAGTTCGCCATTTTTAACCATTTCGTTAAAGGCCAATGCAAGGCGTGCTCTATCTTTTAAACCTACCCAACAAATACGTGCAGGTAGCCCTTGAAATTGAATGCGTTCACGCGCCATATCAAGCCAATTATGTAAATGTGCATCATCAGGAATAAGCTCTTTTACTTTTGCATCGGTTTTATAAATATCTTCTGGATCGCCCGATAATGCTACCCATCTAAATGGGCCAATACCTTCACAAAATAAAGGGCGAATATAGGCGGGTACAAACCCAGGAAAATCAAACGCGTTGGTAACACCTTCATCAAACGCCATTTGACGAATATTATTTCCGTAATCAGTAGTGGCGGCACCCGCTTTTTGCAGCGCCAGCATGGCTCTAACTTGGACTGCCATTGATTGTTTAGCAGCTTTTACTACCGCTTTTGGATCTTGCTCACGCATTTTTGCTGCGTGCTCCATTGTCCAGTTTTGTGGTAAGTAACCATTTAATGGATCGTGAGCTGATGTTTGATCTGTGACTACATCAGGTGTAATACCTGTTTTAACCAGTGTACTAAATACATCGGCAGCGTTACCAAGTAAGCCAACTGATAGGGCTTCACCTTTTATGCACGCGTCGGTTATTAATTGCAGTGCGTGTTCAAGGTTCGTTGCTTTTACATCAACGTAGCCTGTTCTTATACGAAAATCGATACGGCTTTCATCACATTCAACAACTAGCGCACTAAACCCTGCCATTGTAGCGGCAAGTGGTTGCGCACCGCCCATACCACCAAGGCCACCCGTTAATACCCACTTGCCTTTAGCACTGCCTGAAAAATGTTGCTTTGCCATGGCTATAAAGGTCTCGTAAGTGCCTTGTACAATGCCTTGCGAGCCAATATAAATCCAAGAACCCGCTGTCATTTGTCCGTACATCATCAAGCCTTTTTTATCGAGCTCGTTAAAGTGCTCCCAATTCGCCCAGTGTGGAACAAGGTTTGAGTTGGCAATAAGTACACGAGGGGCATTACTGTGGGTTTTAAATACACCAACGGGTTTTCCTGATTGTACAAGCAGAGTTTCGTCGTTTTCGAGTCTATCGAGGGTTTCTATAATTTTGTCATAACTTGGCCAATCACGAGCTGCTCGGCCAATACCACCATATACAACAAGTGCATGAGGATGTTCTGCAACTTCAGGGTCTAGATTATTCATTAGCATGCGCTTAGCAGCTTCAGTTTGCCAGCTTTTAGCACTTATTTTATCGCCATGAGGTGCACGTATTACGCGACTTGTGTCGAGTCGGTTGTTCATGTTTTGCTCCTGTTGTATATACAAGGTGATTTGTTATAAAAAAAGCGCAGTAAGCGCTATTGTTTGTTATTTTTTAAATGTTAAGTGTCCACCTAAGCGATATTTACTGCCTGGTGATACAAGGCGCGCAAAGCTTACAATGCCGTTAATAGACCATGTGCGTCGAATAACTTGTAAGCATGGTTCTTCGTTATATAAATTTAACCATTGGCACATTTCGCTGTTTGGCATAATAGCCTCTACGGTATGCCTCGCTTGGGTAAGTGGTGCAACACTAGATAGATATTCATGAGGTGTAAGCGTGCTAAAGTCTTGTTGTAAGTAACCAGCCGCAAGTGCAGGGTTTACAAAACGCTCTTCTAGCTGCAAGGGGCTGTCGTTTTCGTTATGCACGAGTACACTTCGATATACAACACTGTCAATCTCAACACCAAGCGCAATGGCAATAGGTGCGACTGCATTTATTGATTCAAGTATGAGTACACTACAGGTGTAGTTGCCGTTACGCTCTTTTACTTCATCAGCAATGTTTTTTATTTCGAGTAACGATGACTGCGATTTAAATGTGGCTACAAATGTACCAAGCCCTTGGCTGCGGGTTAAAATACCTGCCTCGGTTAATTCGCTTAGTGCTCGGCGGGCTGTCATTCTGCTGACACTAAATTGACTACTTAGTTCGTTTTCAGAGGGAACACGTTGGTTTTCTTGCCACGTACCGCTGCGAATTTTATCAACAATGAATTGTTTTATTTGCGCAAATTTAGGTGTCGTCATTAAATTTATGGTTACATTAAAAATAAACGATATAAATAAGATGACACAATTACCTTGTATATACAAGGTGGGTTGTTAGACTATATTTTCATCACTCTGGGCGTAAAAAGGGCTGTAAAATGCAAAGCACAACAAAAAATTATGAGTTAGAAGAAATCGACTTACTTTTAACTGATGCCAATATTGCCACTATGGATAGCAATATAAATGCCCCTTATGGCGCAATCGAAAATGCTGCTATAGCTATTAAAAATGGTGAAATTGCGTGGATTGGAGAGCAATCAACGTTGCCCAGTTTTGATGTGTTTGCAACGCCGACATTGAGTATAAAAGGGCAGTGGTTAACGCCGGGCTTAATAGATTGTCATACACATTTAGTGTTTGCAGGTTCAAGATCGCAAGAATTTGAGCAGCGCTTGCAGGGTGTAAGTTATGAGCAAATCGCAGCACAAGGCGGTGGCATAGCAAGTACGGTTAAAGCCACAAGAGCAGCCGACCGTGAGCAATTGTTTGTTGATGCAAAAGATCGCTTAAATACGTTATTAAAAGAAGGTGTAACCACCGTTGAAATAAAGTCGGGCTATGGGCTAGATACTGAAAACGAGATAAAAATATTAGAAGTCGCTCGTTTATTAGGTGAACATCACCCTATTGATATTAAAACTACTTTTTTAGGGGCGCATGCTCTACCGCCTGAATACAAAGGCCGTGCTGATGAATATATTGATTTAGTGTGTACTGACATGCTTGATCAGGTAGTGGCTAATAATCTTGCTGATGCAGTCGATGTATTTTGTGAAAATGTAGGGTTTAGTTATTCGCAAACCAAACGTGTTTTCCAGGCGGCTAAAAAGCATAACCTCCCAGTAAAATGCCATGCTGAGCAGTTATCTAATCAACAGGGCGCTAAGCTGGTGGCGCAGTTTAATGGCCTTTCGGCGGATCATATTGAGCATCTCGATGAAGAGGGTGTAAAAGCCATGGCAGACGCTGGGACGGTCGCGGTGTTATTGCCAGGTGCATTTTATTTTTTAAGAGAAACTAAATTCCCACCTATTGAATTACTTAATCAATATAAAGTACCGATAGCTATTGCGAGTGATTTTAACCCAGGTACTTCACCGCTGTGCTCAGTGCACTTGATGATGAACATGGCATGCACATTGTTTAGATTAACACCTGAGCAAGCATTAGCTGGTGTTACTCGAAATGCAGCTAAAGCACTAGGGTTAGACGAGCGTGGTATTTTAAAGGTTGGCGCAAGAGCTGATATTGCGCATTGGCAAATAAGTCATCCATCACAATTAAGTTACCAATTTGGCGTAAATAAACTGCTAAATTTATGGATTTTGGGTAGAATTAACTAATTTGTATTATTTTTACCCACATATAACTTGGTTTAAACTTTTTTAGCGAATACGGATGCCGTTAATTTGAACATACTAACCGACAGTAATTTTCCAATATTTTTTAGTGGTGCACTATTGATGGCGATGATTGCCACTTTATTTGCCGTTAAAAATGCCAGTATTAAATTTAGCTATTTATGCACAGCAGCTGTTGGTTTGGCTATTTTGAGTACGGGCGCAGCTTGGCTTGCCATTTTACTTGCCTTTGGATTTTGTTTTCATTTATGGCAAGCCTTCGAGCGAAATAATTGGAGCATGATTATTACCAGCTCAATGGCTGGTCTTTTATTTGTTGTTCTATTTTCAGCTCATTTATTATTGGAAGTTCCGTTATTTTGGGTTGTGTTAGCGATATTATTATTAGCTATTGTTGGCTTTTTAAATGATGAAAGCGCTGAAATAGAAGTCGTGATAGAGCCAGAACCTACAGGTGATGCATTTATTGAAGAGTCTCCGCTTTCGGTTTTTGCAGATAGAAAACAGTTACGTCAAGGTTACTATGCATGGTGCGACAATAAGCAAGTAAGTGCAGCGTTAATCGTTATTCGTCTTGAAGGATTTGAGCAAGTTAACCAGCACATTGGACGTGACTTTGGCGATATACTTTTAGCACAATCGGCTAATCGAATAAAAGAACTGCTTTCAAGTGACGAAATAGTGACTTTAGTTGGGCAAGAAAAGCTAGCCCACTTAGGGGGCCTTAACTTTGCATTTATTTGTAGTTTTGCGAATCAAAAACATTTGCATGAGTTGGTTATTGAACAAATACTGGGTGCAACGCTTAAGCCATTTAATGTTGCTAACTGCACTGTAGAGGTAAAAGCGAGGGCGAGTTATGTTGATTGTAATGAGCAAGACAATAACTTTGATAATTTAATATCGTACGCATACCTAGCACTCGATAGCCACCCAAATCGCAAGGTTGTGCCTTATCATCAACAAATGATGATTGAACTGCGAGAGCAACAAGCGCGACTAAAAGAATTAGCAAATATTGATTTTTCGAGCGAATTAGAACTCTATTTTCAACCTATAATTTGCAACGAAAACGGTCAAATTGAGTTTTTAGAATTACTACTGCGTTGGCAGCATCCTAAGCAAGGAATTTTATCTGCTAATCGTTTTATTGACGACATAAGAATAGCAGGGCTTGGTTACCCGCTTGCTAAATTTGTAATGGAGAGAGCCGCTGAGCTTGCAATGGCGCTTAGAGTAGAAGGTATTTCCATACCGCTTAGCATTAACGTATTTGGCCCTGAAATGCTAAATGAAGAGTTTGTTGAATTTGTTGATGTTGTTATAAATGAGCATCACTTAGAGGCGGGAGACTTGATTGTTGAATGCCCTTTACATATTTTTGCTGGTTTAGATGACAAAGGTCGAGGCATGATCGCAAGGCTTAATAACATAGGCTTAAAAGTATGTGTGGATGGACTTGGTGATAACCCAGTACTACTTTCTAAGTTACCAAGTTTAGCGGTTGAGTATATTAAGGTTTCACCTTCACTTACCGCTGACTTTAGTAATCAAAACAATATACGCAGTTTAGTTGGTGGAATGGTTGATATGCATAGCCAACAAAAAACAAAAGTAATTTTTGAAGGAGTAGAAACACTTGAACAACTTAAGTTTGTAAAAAGCTTAAAAGGTTATGCTGCCCAAGGTTATTACTTTGGTCATCCGCTAAGTAGTATCGGTTTAATGAGCTGGCTAAAAGAGTGGCGATCGGTTCAACAACGTTAAGTGTTTTCTTTGGCTTGTAGGTAGCTATTTACAAGTGCACTAATCACTTGCCCTACATGGGCAGCACCGGCATCTAACCCGTTAGGATGCTGGCTAGGCGCTGCTTCACATAAGTGTAAGTACTTAGAGTAGCGATGGCTTGCAGCTAAATGCACAAAGTGCTCAGTGTCACTCACGCTAAATCCGCAATATGTATACGCACTAACTGGCATATAAGTAATACTATCTAAATCAACTTCAACACCCAGTGGTAAATCATTAAAATTACTTAGTGCATTTTCAATTGCCTGCGTTAGTGTGATTTTTCGCTTAACTTGTATAGATTGATAGCTATCAAACTTAAAGTTAGCTTCACTCATTGCATCTATAATTGCTTGATTATTTTTTAATTCATGTAAGCCAATAACATGGTAATTACTTAGATGTTGCTCGTTATACGCGTAGCGAAAACCATTACCACTATGGCGACCTTCACATTCTCTAAAATCGGCATGAGGGTCAAAATTGATAGCATTAACAGGCGTGTTTTTTGACTTACTTAGCGCGCGAATAATACCTAAGCAATTATTGTGACCTCCGCCAATGACGATTGGCTCAAGCCCTGCTTTAAAAATAAGGCTTAATACTGACTCTACGCGTTCATCAAGTTGTTGGCATAAATCTCGTAATTGAGTTAACTGCTGGGCTTGCTGATTATTAAGTTGGTTGCTTTGCGCCATTAAATCATCAGTATTTACTTCACCCAATAAAAGTACTTTTTGAGTGGCAATAAATTGATTATGAGGTTGGTTTAAAAAACGTTTTAAAAAAGCAGACCATGCTTCGTTTGCACCGCCATTTCCTAAATTTGCTTTTGGGCCAATATCTTCGCAAATACCAAGAAGTACGTAGCGAATGCCAAATTGAGCTGCGTCAATAAGTGCTTGTTGCAGGTTTACTTGAGTGTCAAGCAAGGCCATTGATTGCCATGCTTTTTTTTCATTTACGCGGCTAGAGCAAAGTGCTCTAACCGCGCTTTCATCATATACTTTTAAATGGGAGGTCACGTTATACTTCTACAACTTCCAATTCTAATTCTTCTGCAGATAAAACAATGCCAGTACTATCGGCATAAATAAAGTCATCATCAAAAAATGATACACCGGCAAAGTTAACGCCTATAGCATCCTCGCCAGCACCTTCACTGTCAGCTGCAACAGGAATGGAAGCAATTGCTTGAATGCCTAAATCAAGTTCTTCAAGCTCATCAACGTGGCGTACTGCGCCGTAAACAACAATACCATTCCAGTTGTTTTCAAGTGCAAGTTCGGCCAATTCAATATCAATAAGTGCACGGCGAGTTGAGCCACCACCGTCAATAAGAAGCACTAAGTCTGTACCGTCTTGAGAAAGTAATTCGCGGATCAGTTCATTATTTTCAAAACATTTAACCGTTTTAATGCGGCCACCAAAGCTGTGTCGACCACCAAAGTTGATGAACATTGGCTCTAGCACGTCAACCACATCAGCAAAGTGGTCACATAAATCAGAAGTGCTGTAATCCATTATTTTATCCTCAAAAGGTACATTAATTTATACCTCAGTATACCCTCCTTATAAGCAATAACAACGACTTAATCGCAGTAAATTTAGACAAAACAAGCGCTAAATCATTAATCGCAATAATAGTGTCTTAAAAGCGTCACTCAATTGTTATTTACAACACATAAGCTAAATCGGTGTTCATATATTATGCAATGAGGGGGAAGTGATGGATAACAATAATATGTTTAAAAGGGCAGCTCTGCTAGATGAGCAATTATTTTTAACTCTGTTTAATTGCAACTCACCGAAGTGGTTTAAAACAATTGCGTTTGGCTTATCTAAAAGCGGTGATGGTGGGCTTTACATACTTGTGTGTTTAGCGGTGTGGTGGCTTAGTAATAATGAGCAGCAACAATTATTACCTGTAACGATATTAGTTGGTTTTGCTATAGAAAGGCCCATTTATTTATTGGCCAAAAATAGATTTGCCCGTATCCGTCCATGCGACTGCTTAGTAACAAATGCTTACATAGTACCCAATGATAAATTTAGTTTGCCCTCGGGTCACAGCGCTGCAGCGTTCTTAGTTGCGATTATACTAAGTCACTTTTTCCCTGAATATATATGGCTACTACTTAGTTGGGCTGCTGGTGTGGCTATTTCTCGTGTTGTATTAGGCGTACATTTTCCTGCTGATATTATTATAGGTGCGATTATTGGCAGTGTTTGTGGCTTATTCGCATTAGCGCTTGTGGTACCTGTATGAAAATATTGTATGGAGTGCAGGGTACCGGTAATGGTCATATAACGCGAGCTAGGGTTATGGCAAGTTGCTTTAATAAACTTGGTATTGATGTTGATTATGTGTTTTCAGGGCGAGCAAATAAAGATTACTTTGATATGCACGAATTCTCAAATTATAAAGCGTATCGGGGCTTATCGTTTAGTACTGAAAATGGGCAAGTCAAAAATTTAAAAACACTTAAAAACATGCGAGTCTGTAAGCTGGTGAGTGATATAAAATCGCTTGATATAAAACAGTACGATTTTGTACTTAATGACTTTGAGCCAGTTACAGCATGGGCTGCAAAACGGGCCGATATACCCGTTATCGGTATTAGTCACCAAGCCGCATTTTTGTCAGAAAACGTACCTATATTTGGTCGTGGTGTACTTAGAAAATCGCTCATCAAGCATTATGCACCAGCATCTACCTACTTAGGCGTACACTGGAAGCCATTCGCAAATAATATAATCCCGCCTTTTATTGCTCATCATAATCATGAGAATCCTGTCGCGGTACTAAATAAGGTATTGGTATATTTACCGTTTGAAAACTTAGATAGCATTGTTGATTATTTAAAAGACTTTCCCGAAAAAGAATTTTATTGTTATCACCCAAATGCCTGCAATCAGTCTTTTGGACATATACATTTGCGACCACCCTCACGCTCTGGTTTTTTAAATGATTTAGCAAACACGAGTGGCATTATTGGTAATGCGGGGTTTGAGCTTGCCAGTGAAGCGCTTAAGTTAGGTAAGAAGTTACTATTAAAGCCTTTAGATGGGCAGTTTGAGCAAACCGCAAATGCACAAACTTTGTTTGCCATGGGCATGGCGCATGTTATGAACTATTTAAACCCGCAAGCCCTTGATGACTGGAATAGCGCCCCGCAAAATAAGCAAATAAATTACCCTAGCGATCCCGCGCCTTTAATTGATTGGTTGGTTAAACAACAGTGGAATAACACACAATCGTTACACAAAGGTTTGTGGGATAGTGTCGCTTTATAGCCATCATAATTAAGTAGCTTAGAATAACCAATAATAAAAAGTTAAATTAATGAGTCGCTTCTGAGCTATCAGCTATAATACAAATGCATATTTAAAAAAGGCGTTAGCGATGAATTTTTTACAAAACTTAACAATCAAACGACGTTTACAGTTAAACGCAGTCGTTGTTGGTTTAGCAATGGTGGTCCTTTTATGCGTAATAATTTATGAAGCGAGAACAACGTTAAGCTTAAATAAAACAATTCAGCTTGCTGAAGAGCTTAATATCCATGAATTAGAACTGCGTAAACATGAAAAAAACTTTCTTTTTTATAAACAAGAAGAAGCATTAGACTTATTTGAACAAGATTATAACCAGCTTAAAAGTAAAATTGCTAAGTTGAATGTAATTATGCAAGACCAGGGCATCGAAACCCAAAAAATAAGTAATCTCGATAATTTGGTAAGTGCTTATAACAATGACTTTATGAGTGTTGTTGTGCTACAAAAACGCATAGGGTTACACCCAAAAGATGGGTTGTATGGCGAACTAAGAAGTGGAGTACACGAGGTCGAAAGCTTGCTCAAAGAGCAAGATAATTACAAACTCTTATCTTCTATATTACAATTAAGACGGGCTGAAAAAGATTTTATGCTACGTTTTGATCTTAAGTATTTAACTCGATTTGATGAAGGGGTTGATACTTTAAAGCAGCAAATCGCTCAGGCTCAATTTGATACAGGATACACAGCTCAATTAAATGGCTTTTTAAATTCCTACCAAACGCAATTTCAAGCATTGGTCCAGGCACAGGTTGAATTGGGCTTAGATTTAAATTCAGGTGCACTTGGAAAAATGCGTAAAAGTGTTGAACAAAGTGATGCAATCGTTGCGCAGATACTATTAAGCACTAAGCAACAGGTAGATAAAAGCGTTGAACAGGCACAATTTTTAGCCATTCTTATTTTTGTGATTGCTGGCATTATTGTTTTAATGTTGGTTTATTTCACGAGCCGCTCGATTATTGTGCCTATAGAGCGGGTTTATCACACCATTAACGATATTCGTCGTAATAATGATTTAAGCGTGATGATAGAGCAAACAGGTAAAGACGAAATTACCACCATGACGGTCGACTTTAATAGTTTAATAGGCGATTTTAAAAACTTAATTAACGAAGTTAATGGTGCTTTAAATACGCTTAACATAGCAACAGAGCATTTATCAGAAAGTACCGCAGCAACAAGCTCCGGTATGCAAGAGCAATTACATGAAGCCGACATGGTTGCAACTGCAGCCACCGAAATGCAGGCGACGATTCAGGATATTTCACATAATACTGAAGCGGCTGCTAAAAAAGCAGAGTCAACAAACTTAAGTGCTCAACAAGGGCGCAGTGAAGTTGACTCTACCGTTAAGCACATTAGAGCCCTATCTGATTCGTTAGGGAATGCATCAAATGTAGTATCGCAACTTGAAAAAGATGGCGAAACAATTGGTTCAGTGCTTGATGTAATTCGGGGGATTGCAGATCAAACAAATTTACTCGCACTTAATGCGGCAATAGAAGCGGCACGTGCTGGTGAGTATGGTCGTGGTTTTGCTGTTGTTGCAGATGAGGTTCGTTCATTAGCGAAGCGTACTCAAGAGTCCACGAGTGAGATTGAAGGTATTATAAGTACCTTACAGCAGCGTACTCAAGAAGTGGTGAGTATTATGCATAAATGTCGTTCTCAAGGCGATGAAAGTGCCTCGCAAGCAATTAAAGCAGGTGAGTTATTAGGCGCAATTACTGAAGATGTACAAACAATAATGGAAATGAGCTCTCAAATAGCGGTTGCTATTGACGAGCAAAGCCAAGTGGCATCAGAGGTTAATAAAAATGTAGTAAGAATTCGCGATATTGCGCAAGATGCAACTGAACATGCTGCTAAAAACGCCCAAACTAGCGAAGAAGTATCTGAGCAAGCTAGAGTGTTATTTAGCGCTATTGATAAGTTTAAAGTGTAACTAACCTGAACTCTGGATAGTAAATATCTTAACCAGGGTTTAGGTTAACTAATCTAAAAATACCCACCTAAAGTTACCAATAAGGTTTAAGGAATAAACTTTATTGGTACACTGTTTTTGTTTTGTTCGTGCTCGGCTACGCGTGCCGAATATTCATCGCTCAACGTTTGTTGCTGCGCTTGTAGTTTTTCAAAGTAACTCCAACTGAACAGTCCGCTATTGTGACCATCATCGAAATCTAAACGCAGTGCATAATGCCCGACAGGTACTATGTTTTTTATACCTACAGATTGTTTATTAAGTACTAGCTTCATTGGACCAGAGCCATGGCCTTGCACTTCAGCAGAGGGAGAGTGAACGCGTAAAAATTCACAGCTAAAGACTGCTTGGCTATTGTCGTCAAAATAAACATCTAAATTTTTACTCACGCTGTGGTAATGCACTTTTGTAACGTGTTTCATTTTATATATCCCATTAAAAAGCCCCCAATCTGGAGGCTTTTAGTATAACGTTTATATTCGTTTTATAGAATGAAGCGGCTTAAGTCTTCATCTTCAACAAGTGCGCCTAGATGTTTTTCAACGTAAGCGGCGTCAATAACAAGTGATGAACCTGCTTTTTCAGAAGCATCGTATGAAATTTCTTCCATCAATCTTTCCATCACAGTATGCAAGCGACGAGCACCGATGTTTTCGGTTTTTTCGTTAACTTGCCACGCTGCCTTAGCAATACGCTCAATAGCATCATCACTAAACTCAATCGTTACTTGCTCAGTTTTAAGGAGCTCTCGTTGTTGCTCAGTAAGCGATGCATGTGGCTCTGTCAGGATACGTTTAAAGTCATTTGCAGTTAGTGGCTCAAGTTCTACTCGAATCGGTAAGCGACCTTGTAGCTCAGGTATCATGTCTGATGGTTTAGACATTTGGAACGCACCTGAGGCAATAAACAACATATGGTCAGTTTTAACCATACCGTGCTTAGTGTTTACTGTTGAGCCTTCAATTAGCGGTAGTAAGTCGCGCTGAACACCTTCTCGGCTCACATCAGGGCCTGAAGAATCACCACGTTTACAAATTTTGTCTATTTCATCAATAAACACAATACCGTTTTGCTCTACTGCAAAAATAGCTTGTTCTTTTAGCTCTTCAGGGTTTACTAATTTAGCGGCTTCTTCTTCCGTTAATAGTTTGAAGGCCTCTTTAATTTTTAACTTACGTTTAGTGCGTTTATCGCCGCCCATGTTTTGAAACATGCTTTGTAACTGGTTGGTCATATCTTCCATACCAGGAGGCGCCATAATTTCTACGTTTGATTGAGCTTGCGCTAATTCAATCTCGATTTCTTTATCATCTAATTGACCTTCACGTAATTTTTTACGAAATGTTTGGCGAGTAGATGAAGTATCGTCGCGTTGGCTTTCGCCATATTGATCTTTAACCGGTGGTAAAAGTGCATCTAAAATACGCTCTTCTGCAGCTTCTTCGGCGCGATGTTTAAACTTTTTAGTTTGCTGTTCGCGAGTCATTTTAATTGAAACATCAACGAGGTCACGTATGATCGTATCTACTTCTTTACCAACATAACCAACTTCAGTAAATTTAGTCGCTTCTACTTTAATGAATGGTGCGTTAGCAAGTTTTGCTAAACGGCGGGCAATTTCTGTTTTACCTACACCTGTTGGACCAATCATTAATATATTTTTTGGTGTTACTTCACTGCGTAAATCTTCATTTAATTGCATACGGCGCCAGCGATTACGAAGCGCAATAGCGACCGCTTTTTTAGCTTTAGCCTGACCTATAATGTGCTGATCTAGCTCGTGAACAATTTCTCTTGGGGTCATATCAGACATGATAGTTCCTATTATAATTCTTCGATTGTTTGGAAGTTATTAGTAAATACGCAGATGTTGCCTGCAATAGTTAAGCTTTTCTCTACTATTTCACGAGCGCTTAAATCTGTATTTTCTAAAAGGGCGGTTGCCGCTGATTGCGCAAAGTTACCACCACTACCAATTGCAATTAAATCGTTTTCTGGCTGAACCACATCGCCATTACCGGTAATAATTAAAGAGGCTGTTTCGTCTGCTACAGCGAGCAGCGCTTCGAGTTTTCGAAGTGCACGGTCGCTTCGCCAATCTTTAGCCATTTCTACTGCGGCTTTAGTTAGGTTACCTTGGTGCATTTCTAATTTGCTTTCAAAACGTTCGAAAAGAGTGAAGGCATCAGCAGTACCGCCGGCAAAACCAGCGATTACTTTGCCATTATAAAGACGTCGAACTTTGCGGGCGTTGCCCTTCATTACGGTGTTACCAAGTGAAACTTGGCCATCGCCGCCAATTACAACTTTGTCGCCGCGGCGAACACTTACGATAGTAGTCATGTTATTCCTCATCATCGAGCTACAGAGGCAACTCGTAAAAAACGATTATGATGAGGTTATATGGGTGAATGGTTTATTTTCAAGTCCAGCCCCAAATTCCGCAGCCGACTATTTTTACACGTTTAAGTTTGTTTTTATCGCTTTCGGCTTGGCGTTTGGTTTTGTAAGGGCCTAAACGTACTTTATACCAAGTACCATTGCTGCCTTCAGCCTGTTTTATCTCAGAAATGAGCCCTGCAAATGCGATTTTAGCTTTTAATGATTCAGCTTGTGCATGAGTTCTGAACGAACCGCATTGCATAACATAAGGACCTTTTTGCTCAAGTTCTTTTACTTCAACTTGAATCTCGTGGTTTCTAATTTCTTTAATAAATTCCGGTGTACGTGGAATAACAACTTCTACTTTTGCGGGTGCAGTTGGGTTAGCTTGTTTTTCGACAAGTTTTGGATCGGCATTACTTTTTATAAACCATAGTGTGTAGGCAAAACCACCTACAAGTAAGATGGCTATAACGGCTAAAAGAATAGGAAATGGTTTTTTAGCGGGTGCGTTTTTTTTACTGTTTCTGCCTGCAGGCTTTTTATTAATATAATCGTGCTGTGCCATGGTGTTATTTTGGCCTTAACCTAAATCATGTCTATAGGGTCTACGTCTAAGCTCCAGCGTACTTTTTGTGCAAGTTTACTGGTACTTAAATAATCAACCATTTGCGCAAGGTACTGATGTAATATGCGACGATCTTGCGCTTGAATATGCAATTGAAAACGATACATGCCTGCGACTCTTTCAAGTGGGGCAGGGATCGGACCGAGCAATTGTATACCAGATACCCCATTCACAGGAACCAAATCCGTCAAAAAATCGACGACTAGTTTAATACTATGTCCTTGTGCACGCACAATGGCCATATTTGTAATGGGCGGTAAGTCAGCATCATCGCGCTCACTAAGAGCAAAGCGGGCAAAGTCTTGGTAACCATTATTAACTAAGTCTTGCAAAAGAGGGTGTTCTGGAAAGTGTGTTTGTAATAACACTTGACCAGGTTCTCCTGAACGTCCAGCACGCCCCGCTACTTGGGTGACTAATTGCGCTAAATGCTCTGTCGCTCTGAAGTCGCATGAGTATAAGCCGCTATCTACATCTAAAATTATAACAAGGCTCACATCTGCAAAGTGATGGCCTTTGGCAAGCATTTGTGTGCCCACTAAAATGCGTGCGCCCCCTAGGTTTATTTCATCAAGTGCTTTTTCAAGGCTACCTTTTCGGCGAGTTGAATCGCGGTCTATACGAGTAACGGGTGTATCAGGGAACTCGGTCGATAAAAACTCTTCAATTTGCTCTGTGCCTTTACCGTTAGGAAATATTTGCGTACTTCCACAGTCAGGGCATTGGTGAGGGACAGGGTACTGGTCGCCACAGTGATGACAGATCATTTGCCCAATCGCTTTATGAAATGTAGCGCTGGTACTGCATCGTTTACACTCGCTCAACCAACCGCACTCATGGCAAATAAGGGTTGGTGAGAAACCTCGGCGATTTAAAAATACCATAACCTGTTTACCGCGATTTAAGTGCTGACGCATAGTAGCAAGGCTTGCATGTGCAATACCTGCTTGGTCGGGCTGACCTTTCATATCGAGTAACTTAAACTGATTGTCAGTCGCTGTTTGCGCACGCTCCGTTAAACTTAATAGCTGGTATTTGTTATTAATTGCTTTGTGAAGTGTTTCAAGCGCGGGTGTGGCGCTGCCTAATATAAGCGGAATTTTATGCTGAAAAGCTCTGTAAGCGGCTAAATCACGAGCATGGTAACGAAGGGTATCTTGTTGTTTAAATGACGAGTCGTGTTCTTCATCAACAACAATCATACCGAGTTTTAAAAATGGTAGAAAAATACTCGAACGCGTGCCAATAACTATCGCGCAACTGCCTTTTTCGCAAAAACGCCATGTTTGTAAACGTTCGTTGTCGGTAAGTGCTGAGTGCCAAAGCATAATGGGTGTATCAGGAAAGCGGCGGCGAAAACGGTTTACGGTTTGTGGTGTTAGGCCGATTTCGGGCACGAGTACGAGGGCTTGCTCGCCACGTTTGAGTACTTCTTCTAGGCACTGTAAATACACTTCGGTTTTACCGCTGCCCGTTACGCCTTCTAATAAGAAGCTGCTAAAGCCAGTACTTTGATTTATAGCTGTGCAAGCAACCGCTTGTTCTTTATTTAGTACTGGTTTACTACCGACGGTTGGAGCAACACTTTGCCATTGGTTATCGTGCTCAATAGTTTGTGTTATGAGTTCTTTATCTATTAAGCTATCTATTGTTTTTTTACTAAAGCCCAGTGCTTTTAACTCAGTTAATGATGACTTACCTGATTGCGATAACTGCTTTAATAGGTTGAGCTGTGTTTTAGCTTTTAACGACGGTACTTTTGCACCTTTTTCTGTCAGGGCAACCATATTAATACTGGTTTTATCAGGCGATTCACCTTGGCGAAGTGCACCAGGTAGCGCTATATGAATAGTTTCGCCTAATGGGTAGCAATAATAGCGGGCAGTAAAGCTAAGGAGTTCTAAATGCTGGGCACTTAAAATAGGGGCGTCGTCTATTACCTCTATAATATTTTTAATTTTATTTAAAGGGACGTCGGTACTGCTTTTAATACCCAAAACAACCGCTACTTTTTTTTGATTACCAAAAGGTACCAAAACCCGCATGCCAGGTAGTAAAGGAGTTGATAAGCCACTGAGCTGTTCTTCTATTTTATAATCAAAGGTGCGTGGAAGCGGGACTTTAATAGCAACTTCAACAAAACTCATAACAACTCAACCCGTAAAATTAATGCTGTAATGTACTAAAAATAACGCTAAAAACCTACTAGCAATAGCGCTTGAGACAGAGATTGTTCACTTTTTTGGCAAAAATATAAATAAATACTTGTGTGGGGGGAGGTTGTTGGATAAAATCCGCCACCAACAAATTTGTTTTAACGACGTATGGTGCCAAACTCCGGGTTTGGAGAGCGATGCGGCCTTAACTAGAGGTTCCTATGAAAGAAGGTATTCACCCTAAGTACGAAGTAATTTCTGCAACATGTTCATGTGGAAATAAATTCGAAACTAGCTCAACTCTTTGTAAAGACATTCACTTAGACGTATGTTCTGCGTGTCACCCGTTTTACACTGGTAAGCAAAAAGTTTTAGACACTGGCGGACGTGTTGATCGCTTCAACAAGCGCTTCGGTGCACTTGCCAGCAAGAAGTAATTATTGCTGTTTAGTTAAAAAAAGCACCTTAGGGTGCTTTTTTTGTGCCTAAAATTTGTTATTTATTATCTTATACCAACCTGCATAAATCTTTGAGCAATTTAACGAATTAAATTGCACTATAACGTCGTTAAAAAATTTTTATTTAGAACAACTAGATACAAAAATTTTAGCCTAGTTCTAGCGTAATTTTCTTAACGTTAAATAGACCCCATATATAAGCAGATTGGTATTATTTCGTTGATTTTGACTATCCCCTCCTTTTGCATAACTATTTCCTATTCTTATTCTGAGTATGCATAATCCTTTACAGACAAATCGATAGATATTCTCTATATTTTAAATAGTACAATTTTTAACTAGGTTGATAAAAGTAGCTAACGTGGGCTTATCTGTTTTTAAAGTAGGGTAGTAGGCTGTTATTCTAAGTTTATGCTGATACTTTAAGTATACATTTTATAAGATTTTGATAGGCATAAAAGCACCTTAAAACTTACTTTTTAGGTGAATTTTTATTTATTAAATGTTGATATAATCCTGCAAAGTTACTGAAAAACCTCTTAAAATTATAGGATATAGCATATAACAGGATAGACCTGATATTGCTTGGAATTTAAAAATAATAAGGGTATCGTACCCCAAGACTCCATCTCTCACTTTAACTTAAATTGCAGGATACAATCGCGTTATGTCTGACTTTCGTGAACAAGCACTACATTACCACTCACATCCCGTACCAGGTAAAATTAGCATTGAGCTTACAAAACCAGCTGAAACGGCTCATGATCTTGCACTTGCGTATAGCCCAGGTGTTGCCGAACCTGTACGTGAAATAGCTGCAGATCCTGCAAATGCTTATAAATATACTGGTAAAGGTAACATGGTTGCGGTTATTACTAATGGTACTGCAATTCTAGGCCTTGGTAATTTAGGTCCTTTAGCGTCTAAGCCTGTAATGGAAGGTAAAGCGTTATTGTTTAAACGTTTTGCAGGGCTTGATTCTATCGATATTGAAGTTAAGCACAAAACAACAGAAGACTTTATTAATACGGTTGCCAACATTGCCGACACATTCGGTGGTATTAACCTTGAAGATATTAAAGCACCAGAGTGTTTTGAAATTGAAAAAGCATTAATAGAGCGTTGTAGCATTCCTGTTTTTCATGACGATCAACACGGTACTGCCATTGTAACGGCTGCTGGTATGTTAAATGCGCTAGAAGTACAAGGTAAGTCAATTGAAGATGCAATTATTGTATGTTTAGGTGCAGGCGCTGCCGCTGTTGCGTGTATGGAGCTGTTAATTAAGTGTGGTGCACTGCGTGAACACATTTATATGCTTGACCGCAAAGGTGTTATTCATACCCGCCGCGATGACTTAAATGAATATAAACAGCTTTTTGCTAACAATACCGATAAGCGTACATTGCAAGATGTAATTGCAGATGCGGATGTATTTGTGGGTGTTTCTGGTCCTAACTTATTAGCGGCTGAAGATTTAAAGCTAATGGCTGCAAAACCAGTTGTGTTTGCATGTTCAAACCCAGATCCTGAGATTGATCCTGCACTTGCGCACGGCGCACGCAACGATTTAATCATGGCAACAGGGCGCTCTGATTACCCTAACCAAGTTAATAATGTTTTATGTTTCCCGTTTATTTTCCGTGGTGCGCTTGATGTACGTGCAAGCGCTATTAACGATGAAATGAAAATTGCTGCAGTAGATGCTATTCGAAGTATTGCCAAAGAGCCAGTACCTGCAGAAGTTTTAAAAGCCGCTGGTGTAGATAAACTAGAATTTGGTGCGCAGTATATTATTCCAAAACCAATGGATCCACGTTTACTGCCGCGTATAGCAAGAGCTGTTGCACTTGCTGCTATTGAGTCAGGTGTTGCACAAATTGAGCTACCTGAAAACTATATGCAGTAAATCTATACAGTAGAGCTATGCAATAAAATTTAGACATAAAAAAACCTCAGTAATTACTGAGGTTTTTTTGTCTATGTAATATTTATTCTTCGTTTAAAACGGGTACTTCTAGACCCATTTCTTGCATTATTTTTTTAACTTCTTCTGGCACTTTTTCGGCGTTATCTTTACGTAAGTCATCGTCATTTGGTAAAGGTTGGCCAGTAAAAGCATGCAAAAATGCCTCACATAGCAATTCACTATTTGTAGCATGGCGAAGGTTATTGATTTGACGACGTGTACGTTCGTCAGTTAATACCTTTAATACATTTAGCGGGATCGAAACGGTGATCTTTTTAACTTGCTCTGATTTTTTACCGTGTTCTGCGTATGGGTGAATATACTCACCATTCCATTTAGCCATAAGATGTATCGTTGCCTCAGATTATTAATTTCTCACACGGTATAAAAAGCGTGTAAATATGCGTGAAATTCTATCGATTTAAAAAAGATAGTCAAATAATAGATACCGATCTATCTTAATAAGCCTATTGTAGGTGTAAAGATAAGCACACTTTTGTGAGCTAAAATGTGTTATTCGCAGAGGCCCCTTCTACTTTTAGCCATCTAGAGCTTTAAAATACTTTGACTTATCAAAACGGATAACTTACTCTTTTAGACGTCTACACATCCAAATTAATCAGGTGACGAATATGAGCGAAAAAAACAAAGCGACCATTGCTGTACGTAACGGCGTTGATGCTGATAAACATCATGGTGCGGTGGTACCGCCAATTTATTTATCGACTACTTATTCGTTTGCCGACTTTGATACTAAGCGTGAGTATGATTATGGTCGTAGCGGTAATCCTAATCGTGATATTTTAGCTGAGACGCTTGCTAAGCTTGAAGGTGGCGCTCGTGGCATAATTACAGCTACAGGCATGGCTGCCGTGCATTTAGCTACTCAGCTACTTAATAGTGACGATACGTTAGTAATTCCACATGATTGTTATGGTGGCAGCTATCGTTTATTTACATCTTTACAAAAACGCGGACTACTAAAGCTCGAAATATTAGATTTAACAAAAGAAGAAAGCCTTCAACAAATTTTAGTAATTAAACCAAAGCTTATTTGGATAGAAACCCCAAGTAACCCAGTACTTCGTTTAACAGATATTAAAGCGGTTACCGATGTGGCTAAGCAATGCGGTGCATTGGTGGCTGCAGATAACACGTTTTTGTCGCCTGCCTTACAAAACCCTATTAAGTTTGGTGTAGATATTGTGGTGCATTCAACCACTAAATACATTAACGGACACTCAGATGTAGTAGGCGGCGCTGTTATTGCAGCAACACAAAAGTTAGGCGATGAGCTTGCTTGGTGGGCTAATAACATTGGTATTACGGGTGCGCCTTTTGATAGCTATTTAACGCTTCGTGGTTTACGTACTTTAAATGTGCGCCTAAGGCAGCATCAAGAAAATGCACTGGCAATAGCTAAGTATCTTGAAAGCTCTGAATATGTAAGCCAAGTTTACTACCCAGGTCTTGAGTCACATCCTCAACATGAGCTGGCTAAAGCACAGCAACTTGGTTTTGGTGGCATGGTGAGTTTTGATATTAAAGGCGATATAAATGACGCTGCGGCATTTTTAACTAGTCTTAAAACGTTTAGTTTAGCTGAGTCACTAGGTGGCGTAGAGAGCTTAATTTGTCACCCTGCAACTATGACGCACGCAGGTATGGAGGCAACAGCACGTTTAGAAGCGGGTGTGGGCGATACGCTTATTCGTATTTCGGTAGGTATTGAAGATATACACGATTTAGTCGCTGATTTTGAGCGAGTGTTTGAACTTGTAAAACCAGGGCAAAATAAAAATGTTGGCCGTGTAGGCAAAGGTGCAGGCACTTCTGGTGGGAACGTTAAATTAAGTGCAGCCCGTCCGGCGCTTTGGTGATTAATATGGTCAATTGTGTACATAAATTTGGTGGTTCAAGTTTAAGCTCAAGTGAGCGATACCAAAGCGTAGCAAAAATAATAATTACACATACTCAAGCGGGTGATTGTGTGGTGGTATCGGCTGCGGGTAAGACAACCGATACGCTAGTATTACTTTGGCAAAGCTATCAAAAACAAGATACTCAAGCAGTAGCTGATATTTTACTGCAGTTAAATAACCATCAAAGTGATTTAATAGAGCAGCTATTAGAAGCCGATTTAAAACGAAGTGCACTTAAAACACTAAGTATCGAACTTAGCTATATTGCAGAACTTGCTCAAGCTGAGCAGCTAAAAGAGGCTGCATTACTTGCACATGGCGAACTGTGGTCAGCACGTTTACTCGCTACTTATTTACAGCAGCTAAATATTGAGGCATGCGCTCAAGATGCGCGTACTCTTTTTACCTTAAATGATGGCGAATTAATGCATGCGCAAAATGCGCAGCAATGTGGGCAGTTAATTTTGCCTAATAAAATAAATGTTGTTACTGGGTTTATTGCAGCAGATATCAAAGGCGAGACAGTAACGCTTGGGCGAAATGGCAGTGACTACAGTGCAACACTACTTGCAAATTATTGCAATGCTAAGCAAGTATGTATTTGGACTGATACACAGGGAGTGTATAGCACTGATCCTCGAAAGGTAAAAAAAGCGATTAAATACGGCAAAATTTGCCGTGGGCAAGCTAATTTATTAGCTCGTTTGGGTAACCCTGTATTACATGCAAAAACACTATCGCCACTTAAAAACACAGATATTAAGCTAGCTGTTCGCAGTAGTTTTGACGTACAAGCAAGTCCAACAGATATAGTCAAAGAAGGTTCAGCGAAGAAAAAGCGCTTTATAACCACGTTGCAAAATGTTGACCTATTAATGGTTGAAGGATTAAGTGAAGGTGAGGTTGCAAGTGTTAGTCAGCTTATTCAGCATAGCCTTCATCACTTTAACCATAATGGTGAAGTGTATTTAGTAGTACCTGCAGCACAAACTTATCTGGTTATTAATTATTTTGCGGGTAGGGCAAATATTAGCGAGTCAAATTTAAACGGTTGTGCAATTGTAGCGCCTGAGCAAGACGTTAATACATTAAGCTTACAAGCATTAGATTTATTAAAACTCCACAGCATAAAACCTCGTTTTTTCCATCAAGATACTGGCTATGCTTTATTGCTTACCGATCAATTTATAGATAGTGATATACAAAGTGCCTTACACGATAAGCTAATTAATAAAGGCCAAGAAATCGCAATTATAGTTGCGGGGCTTGGTAACGTTGGCGACGTTTTCATTAAACAGTTATCGGCACAATTTGAGCGTTTATCGGATGACTTTAGTATTAAATTAGTCGGTCTAATTCGCTCTAAAAAAATGCTGTTTAATGCAAGTGGTATTAATACACAGCAATGGAAAACTCAATGGCAGCATGAGGCAAATAGCTATCAATCTGCAGATTTACTGAATGCTATAAATGAGCTCGATTACGAGCATAAAATTGTAATTGATATTACCGCAAGTGAACAATTTAGCTTGTTATATCCAGACTTTGTAGATAGAAACTGTCATTTAATTAGTGCTAATAAATACGCTGGAACAGCACCGACTACTTGGTATAAAGCACTTCGTAGTAATATTACAGAACGTAATTTACATTGGCGATATAACACCAGTGTAGGCGCTGGCTTACCTATTAACTTTGCTTTGGCTGATTTGCAAAATAGTGGCGATAAAATAACACGTATAGAAGGTGTTTTCTCAGGCACGCTTTCGTGGTTATGCAGTAAATATGATGGAACAAGGCCATTTTCTGAGTTGCTACTGGAAGCTCAGAAAATGGGATTCACAGAGCCAGACCCTCGCGAAGATTTATCTGGGCGAGATATGCAGCGTAAGCTACTTATTTTAGCTCGAGAGCTAGGTGTTGAGCTTGAACTTGACGATATTAGCTTATCGGCATTGATGCCAGATGAACTTGCGCTGGGAAGTTGGGATGACTTTTTAAATAAAAAAGCACAGCTAGACGCGTTCATCGAAGAGCATGCAGTGACAGCAAAGTCTAAAAATTTAGTACTTAGATATACGGGCTTGTTAGAAATCACACAAGGTGAAGTAATTGCTAAAGTGGGAATAGCGTATGTGCCTAATGGCGATGCGTTAGCAAACCTTACACCTGGCGATAATATTTTTGTAATTAATAGCAAATGGTATAGCGATAACGCATTAGTGATTCAGGGGCCAGGAGCGGGTAGAGAAGTGACCGCTGCGGGTGTGCACTCTGATTTATATTGGCTTGTTCAAAACTTAAAATAAACATTTGGTTTAAACAAAAACAGCAGCTTAAATAAGCTGCTGTTTTTGTATTACATACACATTATTAAAATAGCTCTTCTTCTGTTTTAGTGTCTTCTTCAAATATATCGTTAGGCTGAGATAGCACATATTTTGTAGGTGCGGTGCCTTTTTCGAAGTATTCAAAGCGGCTAGTGTAGTCATTTTTATGACTCAATAAACCAGTAGCTAAATCAATACGAATAGAAACAAGCCCTTCAGGTGGTTCAATGGGGGCTTCTGGTGCGCCTTCAAGTGCTACGGCCATAAAGTCATTCCATGCAGGTTGTGCTGTTTTAGCTCCCGATTCAGCGCCTGATATTTGACCACTGTCGAGATTGTTGTTATACGTTGATCTACCTAAGGAGTTACCTGGATTATCAAAGCCGACCCAAACAGATGTCATTATGTTACGGTTAAAGCCACTAAACCAAGTATCTACAGAATCATTAGTTGTACCTGTTTTACCTGAAAGATCACGACGCTCTAAAGCTTGTGCTCGCCAACTTGTACCACTCCAACCCGTTTTGTGAGCCCAACTACCGCCACCCCAAATTGAACTATGCATGGCGTCTGCGATTAAAAATGCATTTTGCTTAGAAATAATTCTCGGCGCACATTTTTTCGTTTGCTCCATTTCATCATCACTATTATGCATCGAGAGAGCATTGTGTGTTGGCAAAGGCTCTTCGTCACAGGCAAGAGCAGGGTTTGCTTTAAACAATACATTGCCGTAAGCGTCTTGAATTTCTGAGATAAAGTAAGGTTCAATTAAATGACCGCCATTGGCAAATGTGCTCATGCCTCTTGCAAGTTCAAGCGGGGTAATAGAAGCACTACCCAGTGCTAATGATTCACTACGATTAATGTCAGCGTCTTTAAAACCAAATTTTAGTAAGTGATCAGCTGTACGTTGCAATCCAACACCACGTAATAAGCGCACCGAAATAACGTTTTTAGACTGTGCTAAAGCACGGCGAATTCGAATAGGACCGTTGTAAACAGCAGGGCTGTTTTTAGGGCGCCATGCTACGCCTTGGCTCTTATCCCATTGGTTTATAGGTGCATCATTTAATATAGACGCAAGCGTGTAACCTTTTTCAAGTGCTGCTGAATATATAAAAGGTTTTATATTAGAACCCACTTGACGCTTAGCTTGTATCGCTCGGTTGTATTGACTTTGCTCAAAGCTGTAACCCCCTACAATAGCTTTTATTCTACCGTCTTGTGGATCGAGGGATACAATAGCGCTTGATGCTTCTGGTATTTGGCTTAATAAGTAGCTGTTATCTTCGTTTTGACGTACCCATATTTGCATACCTGGCGTTAAAATATCAGTAGCTGCTTTTGGAGCAAAGCTTTGGCGGTAGCGAGTAATATACTTACGCGCCCATTTTAAACTATCCCAACTGAGAGTTGTTTGCTCACCGTTTTTAAGTAGTACTGTAGCTGTTTTATTATTAACACTGAGTACTGCTGCAACTTTTAAAGTGCCTAACTCATTTACGCTCTGTAATTTATTGAGTATTTGTTGCTCAGTTAAAGCTGGTTGTGTTTCAGGATTCCATAAAACATCAGTTGGACCTCTAAAACCATGACGCATATCGTAACTGTGTAAGTTATTTACAAGTGCGTTTTGCGCTGCTTTTTGAACCTTTGACTCTACTGAGGTAAAAATTTTAAAACCAGAGTTGTAGGCTTTATCTACCCCATAGCGCGAAACCATTTCAGCGCGCACCATTTCAGAGATATACGGTGCGTATAAGTTTATTTCTGCACCGTGAAAATAAGCTGTAATAGGTTGGCTAGTTGCTTCGTTATATTGCTCTTGTGTTATATAGTCTTCGGTCAGTAAACGGCCTAAAACTACATTTCGGCGCGCTTTTGCACGCGTTGGGTTACGAATTGGGTTTAAAGCTGAAGGTGCTTTAGGTAAACCTGCAATCATCGCCATTTGCGCAAGTGTTAAATCTTTTAGCTCTTTACCGTAATAAACTTGCGCTGCTGCACCAATACCGAAAGCACGATTACCTAATTCTATTTTATTAAGGTAAAGCTCTAAAATTTCGTCTTTTGTTAACACTCCTTCAATATGAAGCGCTATAAATATTTCTTTAACTTTACGGATATACGCTTTTTCGCGTGTTAAAAAGAAATTACGAGCAAGCTGCATAGTAATAGTACTTGCACCTTGTTTTTTCTCGCCAGTAGATATAAGAACAACAGCCGAACGTACTATACCAATAGGGTCTATGCCTATATGATCGTAAAATCGATTATCTTCTGTCGCTAAAAATGCATTAATGAGTGTTTGAGGAATTTCATCAATAGTCACTGGAATACGACGTTTTTCACCAAATTGATTGATTAAAAGCCCATCTTTAGTGAATACTTGCATAGGAGTTTGTAATTGCACGTCTTTTAAAACTTGCACACTGGGGATATCAGGTTTAACGTAGTAATAAAGACTGATCAAAGTAATCAGACCAATTAACACACAAATGATAAAAAATTGTAAAGTTCGTTTTAATAAAATCACTTATATTTCCCTAAATGGACTCCCAATTGCGAGTTTTGACTGCTAGTATATATTGATTAAAAAATGAATAATATTTTTTCATATAAAAATTATAACTTGTTTATTATTAAAACAAAGGCCAAGTTGAAACATGCTAAGTCAACTATTTCAAAAACCGTCCCAAATGATGGTAGGAATTGATATTGGATCACACTCTATTAAGGCTGTGCTTTTACGTGAAATTGAAACTGGATTTCGACTCGAAGCACTTGCAATTGAGCCGATGCCAAAAGGCGCAATGAGTGAGCGCACAATTCAAGATATTGAAGCGATTGGTAACGTAATTACAAAATTAAGAAAAAAATTACCAAAGTCGTTAAAATCTGCAGCAGTGGCTGTTTCTGGCCAAACAGTCATTACAAAAGTGATCTTCATGGATGTATCGTTAACTGATGCTGAACTTGAGTCGCAAATTGAAATTGAAGCCGATAGTTTAATTCCATATCCTCTTGATGAAGTGAGCCTCGACTTTGAGAAGCTTTCGACGAATGAGGCCGATCCTAGTAAAATGAATGTTTTGCTTTCAGCTGCTCGTACTGAGAGTGTAGAAGCGCGTGTTGGCGCTTTAGAAGCTGCAAATTTAGAAGCTAAAATAGTTGATGTAGAAAGCTATGCATTAAGTCGTGCAATGGATGTGTATTACCAACAATTACCTAGCGACGCATTTAATAAATGTGTGGCTGTGGTTGATATTGGTGCGGTTTTAATGCTCGTGAGCGTTGTTCAAGCAGGGGAAACAATTTATACACGTGACCAAGTTTTTGGTGGCGACCAATATACAAATAGTATTGTTGCTTATTATAATAAAGGATTTGATGAAGCTGAAATTGGTAAAACATCAGGTGATTTACCGCCAAACTACACATTTGAAGTATTAGCCCCTTTTCAAACTTCGTTACTTCAACAAGTGCGACGCGCGGTGCAAATGTTTTTAACAACCAGTGGCAAAGAGCAAATCGACTATATTGTATTAACGGGTGGTACATCGATGATTAAAGGTATTGACCGATTACTCATTGAAGAACTAGGTATTCACTCTGTCGTTGCTGAGCCTTTTGAAAATATGGAAATTTCTCCAAAAGTAGATCGTAATGTAATGCAGCGTCACAAAACGCAGTTTGCAATTGCGACAGGGTTGGCATTAAGGAGCTTTTCAACATGCCACATATAAATCTACTTCCTTGGCGTGAATCGCAGCGCGAAGAATCGAAAAAGAAATTTGTAACTATACTTATTGGTGTCGTTATACTTTGTTTTGCGAGTATGTACTTATTAAGCTCTTTTTATAGTGCATTAAAAGACGGTCAAAACTTAAAGAATAACTATTTAAGCTCAGAAATTAGCATGCTAGATAAAAAAATAAGTGAAATTAGAAGTTTAGATAAAAGAAAAGAAAACTTACAACAGCGTATGAGGCTCATTGAAGAATTACAAAGCAGCCGTAATTTGGGTACGCAAATAATGGATGAAGTTGCCAAAATAGTGCCGGGTGGGGTTTACTTAACAAAACTCGAGCGCAGAGGCAGCCAAATACATGTATTGGGACGCAGTGAATCTAATAATCGTTTATCAACAATGCTGCGCCAAGTACAAAGCTCATATTTACTAGAGAATCCTTCAATGCAAGGCATTGTTGCAGGCGATCAATCTTCGCGTTTACTTAGTGATTTTAATATGGAATTTTACGTAAAACCATTTGATAAAATTGGTGAGGTTAGCGATGAGCCTTGATTTTAAAGCACTGAGTGAAATTGATTGGAATGAAATAGAGCTCGATAACATTGGCGATTGGCCTATTGCAGTTAAAGCAATTTGCTGTACGTTTGTTGCCGGACTTGTATTGTTTTTTAGTTATAGCCTATTAGTTTCTGATGAAATTGATAGTTACCACAGTGCAGTTGCGAAAGAGGTCGAGTTACGCACAACTTATCGTACTAAATACGCAGTCGCGAGTAAGCTTGAGATCTACCGTCAACAAATGATTGAAATGGAAGATAAGTTTTCACAATTATTAAAACGTTTACCTACCTCTAACGAAACCCCTGGTTTACTTGATGATTTGTCGTATGTTGGCACAACAAGTGGTCTGACTTTTTTAAAAATAGGTTGGTTACCAGAAGTCGAGAAAGAATTTTATACTGAATTACCGATTAAAATAGAAGTGATAGGGACCTACCATGAATTTGGTGAGTTTGTGGGTAAAGTAGCTCAGTTACCACGAATTGTAAGCTTACATGACTTTTCTATTTTATCATCGGGCGATAAACAGTTAACATTTAGTGTTGTTGCAAAAACATATCGTTATGAAGAAGGGGTTAAAAAATGAAGCTCCTTCGCGTAGTACCTGTAGTAATGGTGTTTGTTTTGAGTGGTTGTAATGATGATACATCTGAGCAAAAAGAATTTATTGATCAGGTAAAAGCAAGCACAACACCAAAGGTTGAATCAATTCCTGAGCTGACAAAGTTTGAAATATTTGAGTACAGTGCTGGTCAGCTACGTAGCCCGTTTGTAGCGCCTCAGCCTGAGATAATCCAAAATAAATTAACGCAAGTAAAAAACTGTTTGCACCCAGATCAAGAGCGTCGCCGCGAACCGTTAGAAAAATACCCGCTAGATAACTTAGCAATGAAAGGCACAATTGGTTCTAGTGGACAAATATGGGCATTAATAACAGCAGCTGACGCTACTTTGCATCGTGTAACGGTAGGGAATTACCTTGGTAGTTATGATGGCAAAGTAAAAACGGTAAGTAACGACTATATAGAGTTAGTGGAATTAATCCCTGATGGGTCTGGCTGTTGGAAAGAGCGCTTGACTAAATTAGAAATGTTAGAGGCGGCAACAGATGGCGCAAATTAATAATAAAAAAGGTAAAAATAGCATGCATAAGGATGTACTTTGGCTTCATCGTATTTCACGAACATTACTGGCTGCTGTTGCTTTAGTCACTGTAAATTCAGCCGTTGCAGGGCCGTTACTTTATGATGTTCGTTATAATCCATTACTTAAAGGCGAAACTGAGTTACAGCTTGTTTTTGATGAAGAGTTAACGCTTGAGCCAAAAGTTCAGGTGTTTAATAGCCCAGCCCGAATCGAAATGTTTTTTGATACCGCAGAGTTAGAGGTTGGTTTAAATGATGTTGAAGTTAATCAAGCTGGAATTAGCAGTGTTACTAATGTTTTAACTAACAGTGGTTTAAAGGTAACAGTAAACCTCGATAGATTAAAAATTTATGAAACTGAAGTTCATAACAACTTAGTATCAATACGCGTGTCTGATAATCCTCTTACAGAATCTGAAAATGAAAATGAAAATGTAGCGATGGACTCAGGTGACGTAAGTGGAAATTACATCAACCGTATCCAATCAATTGATTTTAGACGTGGTGAAAAGGGCGAAGCGAAAGTACTCGTATTTTTACAAGACACTCAAGCTGCAATTGAAGTTCATGAGAGTGGCGGGAAAATTTATGCTGACTTTCATCACACCGATATTTTAGATGACCTACTTTATGAATTAGATGTATTAGATTTTGGTACTGTTGTAAGTAATATCGAGACTTTTAAAGAAGACGGATTAAGTCGTGTTGTTATTGAGCCAAACGCTCAGTTTACATTTACGTACCAGCAAATAGATAATATTTTAACGCTGACGGTAGAAAAAGATGAAACGCAAAACGCCTATTTAGATGGTGGCGTTGAGTATCAAGGTCGCCCTATGACCTTAAATTTTCAAGATATCTCTGTGCGAGCAGCACTACAAATTATTGCGGGTTATAACGATTTTAACTTAGTAACCAGTGATTCAGTGACCGGTAATATAACACTGCGCTTAGATGGCGTTCCGTGGGATCAAGCGCTTGACGTAGTATTGCGTATTAAAGGGCTAGACAAACGCATGGATGGCTCTATTTTAATGGTAGCGCCTGCAGAGGAGCTTGCGGCACGTGAAGCTAAAGATTTAAAAGCTAAACAGCAAGTTGAAGACTTAGAACCACTCTATAGTGAATACATTCGATTAAACTATGCTAAAGCCGAAAATTTTGCTGACTTATTAAAAACAGATAGGAACAGTATTATAACTGCCCGCGGTAGTGTATCGGTTGATCAGCGTACAAATACTTTATTGGTAAAAGATACTGTAAAGAGTATAGAAAACATTCGCCGGATGATAGAAACACTCGATATTCCGGTACAGCAGGTTGTAATCGAATCTCGAATGGTAACTGTGCGCGATAACGTTACTGAAGACTTAGGCGTACGCTGGGGGTTTAGTGATCAAGGCAGTAGTGTTGGTATTTCTGGCTCCCTTGAAGGCGCAGAAGGTATTTATAACGCGACATCAACTTCAAATGCGCCAAGTATTTCAGATCGATTAAATGTAAATTTACCAATTTCTAATCCTGCGGCCAGTATTGGTTTGCACATAGCAAAGTTGGCTAACGGTACATTAATTGATTTAGAGCTAAGTGCTCTTGAAGAAGAGAATAAAGGCGAAATTATTGCTAGTCCGCGTATCATAGCGGCTAATCAGCAAAAGGCGCGAATAGAGCAAGGTACTGAAATCCCTTACACTGAGTCAGCTTCAAGTGGTGCTACTACTGTAAGCTTTAAAAAAGCGGTACTAAGCTTAGAAGTGACACCTCATATCACACCTGATAATAAAGTAATTCTAGACTTAATTATTACTCAAGATACTCGTGGTGATACTGTACAAACGGGAACAGGTGAAGCAGTGTCTATTGATACCCAAGAGATTCAAACTCAAGTGTTAGTTGAGAATGGACAAACCGTAGTACTCGGTGGTATTTTCCAGCAGCAGATCATTAATACTACGAGTAAAGTGCCAATTTTAGGTGACATTCCTTACGTAGGAAGACTATTTAAAACCACAAGTGAGTTTAATGAAAAGCGTGAATTACTTATTTTTGTGACACCAAAAATACAAATTGATTAAAATACAGTGGTTTTATGTTAACCAACGGGTGATTATTTAGATTAATTGCTCGTTATATGGCTTTTTATGCTAATTGACTTGAAATACCCCCGCAATTACTGAGATAATCCCCTCCTTAATTTTGGGGCCAGGTCGTTAGGCGGGGTTTTATTTCAAATTTTAGAGTTTGTTTGTACTAAAAGATATGGCTGAGAAACGTAATATATTTCTAGTTGGCCCCATGGGGGCTGGCAAAAGCACGATTGGTCGTCACATCGCTGACCAATTACACCTTGAATTTGTTGATTCTGATCAAGAAATCGAACGCCGCACAGGTGCAGATATTGCATGGGTATTCGATCTTGAAGGTGAAGAAGGCTTTAGACTTCGAGAAGAGTCTGTTATTGGCGATTTAACCGAGATGCAAGGTATTGTACTTGCTACCGGTGGTGGTTCAGTAATGAGCAAAGAAGTTCGAAACAAGCTTTCGGCTCGAGGTATCGTTGTATACCTAGAGACACCTATAGAGAAGCAAGTTGCACGCACGCAACGCGACAAGCGTCGCCCATTACTGCAAACTGAAGAAGCACCTCGTAACGTACTAGAGCGCTTAGCAGAAGAACGCGAGCCACTATACAAAGAAGTTGCTGATTTTGTTGTACGTACCGATGAGCAAAGCGCTAAAGTTGTTGCTAACCAAATCATCGAGAAATTAGATTTTTAAAAACCAATAATAAAGGAATAGCCAAGCATGCTTAAATTAACTGTTAATTTGGACGAGCGAAGTTATCCTATTTATATTGGGCAATCTGCACTTCAAGATAATGGCCGCCTGGTTCACCACATTGGTGATTGTCGGCCTATCATCATTACTAATGACACAATAGCGCCTTTATATTTGCAAAGGTTACTTGATTCATTAGCTGATCTAAATCCGCTATCTTTTATTATTCCTGACGGTGAGCAATATAAATCACTGGAATGGTTTGAAAAAATATCAGCATTTTTACTACAAAATAACTGTGGCCGAGATACGTGTTTAATTGCGTTAGGTGGCGGTGTTGTAGGTGACCTAACTGGTTTTGTAGCGGCTTGTTATCAGCGCGGCGTACCGTTTATTCAAATACCAACGACAGTGCTTTCACAGGTTGATTCATCGGTAGGTGGAAAAACGGCAGTAAATCATCCGTTAGGTAAAAATATGATAGGGGCATTTTATCAGCCTCAAGCGGTTTTTATTGATACGCAAACATTACACACTCTACCTGCACGAGAGTTTGCAGCAGGTATGGCTGAGGTAATTAAGTATGGTCTGATTTACGATACCGAATTATTTGCCTATTTAGAGCGAAATGTGACTAATTTACAGCAACTAGATGAAGCATGCTTACAGCATATCATTTTTAGATGTTGTGAAATAAAAGCGCTTATAGTTGCTCAAGATGAAAAAGAACATGGCTTACGGGCTTTGTTAAACTTAGGCCATACATTTGCCCATGCAATTGAGGCACAGATGGGTTATGGCGTTTGGTTACACGGCGAAGCTGTTGCAACAGGAATGGTATTAGCAGCTAAACTTGCCAAGACACGCCAAGATTTAAGCGCAGATGAAGTTGATCGAATTATTAAGCTGCTTGAGCTATATAATTTACCAACAGAAATTCCAAAGCAAATGACTAGCGAGCAGTTTTTAACGCATATGCGTAAAGACAAAAAGAATAAAAAAGGCACTATCCGCTTTATTCTACCTACCCAATTTGGCCAGTGTGCATTAGTTGATAATGTATCTGATGATCAAGTTAGAGACTTAATCGAGCAGTAAATGCAGTCACAAATTTTACCAAGCCGTGCGGCTTTGGTGGATAGAATCGCACTGCAATTTGAGTACGGGCAAAATTTAATTGTTTTACTTGGCACTTCTGGGCTAGGTAAAAGTTATATGCTCGAAACCTTCATTACAGATAAATACAACGACTTTAATAAAGCCTTCGTGCAAGTAAGTGCGCAAATGACTGATGCTCAGCTAATGAGTGAGTTATTAGAGCAAAGCTTTAACTCTCCCCTGATTGATCATAACTTAAGTTTACCTGAAAACTATTACCAATTACTGCAGCAGCAACCATGCGGGCCATGTTTATGGGTACTTGATGGCGGTAGGCAATTATCTGATGAGATGTTAATTGAGCTTGAGTTACTTTCTAAAAACAGCCCAAATACGCTATATATTATAATAGCTTCACAGTCTAAACTGGCTTTAAATAACGCTGTTGAAATTTATCTGGAGCCGCTAACGCTTCGAGAAAGCAAGATGTTATTGCAGTGGTACTTTACAGACTTACCCTATGATGAAGACCCTGTATTTAGTACTTTTTTAGCTGAGGCTCACGGTAATCCCAGCTTATTGCTTGCTTGGCAACCTAGTGAGCACATAGCCGATATTATTGTTAAAGACAAAGTGTCTTGGCGATTACACTTATTGATTTTGATGTTGCTGATTATGCTTTTAATTATTGGTCTGCTTTATAAGTCGGATATGACGCAGTGGTGGCAACAGTATTATCAGCAAGAAGAAACACAAGTAGTAAATACAGCAATATCTATAGAGCAAGTAAGTGAGCCGGCTATAAAGAAAAATGACTCAATAATTAACTTAAATGAACTTGAAGTAGTTGAGCCAGATATTAAGGCAGAGCGTGTACACATTAATGATGTGCCTGCCATAATGCAAAGCCTTACCGAACCTGGCAACACAGTTAACGTATTAGACAATGATGTTGATGATAGTACTAATAATAAAAGCAGTGTATCAAGTGACGTTAAATCTGAAGCTCTAAAAGTAAATACAGCAGAGCAAACTCAGATCAGCCAAGATAATATATGGTACATGCAGCAAATAGATACAAATAGTGTTATTCAATTATTAGCCGTAACTCAGCAGGAAGTTAGCGATAATTTTATTGCTCAATTCAATCTACAGCAGCAAACTCATACTTACCAAACAAAGCGAAATAATAAAATATGGTGGGTTGTTACATTTGGCAGTTTTGAAAGTATAAACGAAGCAAAATCAGCAATGGATACTTTATCTGCTGAGGTTAGAAAAAATAAACCTTTCTATAAAAAAATTAGTAAAATAAAGCAAGAAATAGCACTCGTTGATCAGTAAAACACACTGCTTTAGTGTAAAATCGCGCAACACCAGATTGAAGTAAAGAGCCAATGCAGCAAAAGAGTAGAGCCTTCCTTAAATGGGCCGGCGGAAAATACAGCCTAGTTGAAAATATTAATGCGCGATTAAACCAAGCTAGCAAGCATGCTGATACGTTGGTTGAACCTTTTGTTGGTGCAGGCTCTGTGTTTTTAAATAGTGACTTTAAACACTATATTCTCAACGATATAAATGCAGACTTAATTAACTTATACAAAGAGCTAAAAAGCTCTCCAGATGAGCTGATTAGTGACGCTAAAAAGTTATTTGTAGATTTGAATAATCACGCAGATGCTTATTACGAATATCGTGTGCAGTTTAATCAAAGTCGTGATGTATATGAACGTTCAATATTGTTTTTATACATGAACCGCCATGGTTACAACGGACTCTGTAGGTATAATTTAAAAGGTATTTTTAATGTGCCTTTTGGTAAATATAAAAAGCCTTACTTTCCTGAAAAAGAAATGTATTTTTTTGCTGAAAAAGCACAAAAAGCAACCTTTACCTGTTTAGATTACGATGATGTTTTTAAGTTAGTGCCTAACAATGCAGTTATTTATTGCGACCCACCTTATGTACCATTAAGTAAAACCGCTTCTTTTACGTCTTACGCTAAAGGGGGGTTTAATTTAGATGATCAGGCTAATTTGGCTAATCTGGCTGAGAAGGCTGCCTTTGAAAATGATACACCAGTGCTTATCTCTAATCACGATACCGTATGGACTCGAAAAATTTATAGCCAAGCATCACTTGACCAAATTCAAGTAAAGCGCACTATTAGCCCCAAAGGTGGCTCTAGAAATAAAGTTGACGAGTTGATGGCTATGTATTTAGCACCCAAGCAACCACAGCGTAAATTGCGATAACAAAAGCAATAAATAGTACAACCGCAATTAGGATGATAGAGACAGGAGAGTGTTGTTTAAAATCGACTTGGCGTTTATTTTCAGATTGAACACCAAAAAATGCTGCTAGCACACTTTGCAACGCACTAAAAAATTGCAGCATTATTTAAAATAAAGGTTTTAAAGATGGAGTGTTTTTAGAATCATCAGAGCTAGTAAGTAGCTCTAGTAAATCGAGGTAATGAAACTGAGCACTACGGCTATCGCCAGTTAACCACGAAAACCACGATGACTCTTCTTCAGCTTTAATACACGTGATTGTAGTTAATGTGTTTTGAGCACTTACCACTTGTGTATTATGACAATTACCCACTGAGCTTAATTCTTGCTCAGAGCTTGAACCAAAGCTAAACGCCCCGATAAGCAGTAATGCCGACGCAATTAATATCCCAGTTTTAAAAGCACGCATGATGAAATCCAATAATTTGTTACTTTTTTAATCATAGCAAATATTGATTAAATATCAAACTTAAAGTTACCTGAAATAGGGGCTATTACGCCATATTACTTGGGTAACATCTTCAATTAAGTTACATTAACGCAATACACTATTTATTGATGGAGTTAATCATGTTTAACCCAGAGCAAAAATATTTAATAGCCCCTTCTATCTTGTCTGCTGATTTTGCAAAACTAGGCGAAGATGTTGATAAAGTACTCGAAGCGGGCGCTGACGTGGTTCACTTTGATGTAATGGATAATCACTATGTACCTAATCTCACAATTGGTCCTATGGTGTGTAAAGCACTAAGAGATTACGGCATTACAGCACCTATCGACGTACATTTAATGGTTAAGCCTGTAGATAGTCTTATTCCATTGTTTGCAGAGGCTGGCGCATCAATTATTACTTTTCATCCAGAAGCCAGTGAGCACGTCGATCGTACAATACAGTTAATAAAAGATCACGGCTGTAAAGCAGGCTTAGTGTTTAATCCTGCTACAAGCTTAAGTTATTTAGATCATGTTATTGATAAGCTAGATACCATTTTACTTATGTCGGTTAACCCAGGTTTTGGCGGGCAAAGCTTTATCCCTCATACGCTTGAAAAATTACGCCAAGCTAAGCAACGCATTATTGAATCGGGTCGAGATATTCGCTTAGAGGTTGATGGTGGCATTAAAGTCGATAACATTGCAGCAGCAGCACAAGCGGGTGCTGATATGTTTGTTGCAGGCTCAGCTATTTTTAACCAACCAGATTACAAAGTTGTGATTGATCAAATGCGTGAGCAGCTTGGAAGTGTTAAGTAATGAAATACGATATAGCCTTATTTGATTTAGATGGTACCTTAGTTGATAGCGTTTACGACTTGTATATTGCTATTAACCTAACCTTGAGTGATCTCGCTTTTCCTATTGTTAGCCAACGCTTGGTCGAAAGCTGGGTCGGTAATGGGGTTGAAGTCCTCGTTAAACGCGCTTTGAGTGGTGATATGCAAGTGAGTGAGCATCTAGATGAGTCACTTAGTAGTAAAGCAATATTACAGTTTTATAAGCACTATGAACAACAAGTTGGTGAGTATAGTGTTTTGTACCAACATGTAGAAACCGGGCTTGCAGCACTTCGTGGTATGTCTAAAGCACTAATCACTAATAAGTCTCGAGTATTTACAGAAAAACTACTTGATAAACTGGCACTAACGAGTCATTTTGATGTGATTGTATGCGGTGACGATATGGCAAAAAAACCATCGCCAGAGCCATTGCTATTTGCCTGCAAAAAACTAAATGCAGAGCCTAATAAAGCAATAATGATAGGGGATTCTAAAAACGATATACTTGCAGCTAAAGCCGCTAATATAGACGTAATTGCACTTAGTTATGGCTATAACCAAGGTGAAAATCTTAAGGATTATAATCCACAGTACCTATGCGATCACTTCTTAGATATAATACCTGTTCTAACGCAGCGTTAAATATTATTAATTAAGCAAAATAAAGGAAAATCATGAGTAAACCAGTAGTTTTAAGCGGCATTCAGCCAACCGGTGGTATGACAATAGGCAACTATGTTGGCGCTATTAACCAGTGGCTAAAGTTACAGGAAGACCACGAAAGTTTCTTTATGTTAGTAGACTTACACGCTATTACGGTTCGCCAAGAGCCTGAATTACTGCGCTCTCGAGTGTTGGATGGTATTGCTCTTTACGCGGCATGTGGCATTGATCCTGAAAAATCTGCTTTATTTGTACAGTCACAAGTACCTGAGCACGCACAGTTAGCGTGGGTATTAAATTGTTACGCGCAAATGGGTGAGCTTAATCGAATGACTCAGTTTAAAGACAAGTCATCTAAGCATGCAAATAACGTAAACGTGGGCTTATTTTCATATCCGGTATTGCAAGCTGCGGATATTTTATTATACCAAGCTGATCAAGTCCCCGTTGGTGAAGATCAAAAGCAACACTTAGAGCTGACTCGCGATATAGCCACACGCTTTAATAATTTATACGGCGACGTATTTAAATTACCAGAGCCGTATATTCCACAGTTTGGTGCACGCGTAATGAGCCTGCAAGATCCACTTAAAAAGATGTCTAAGTCTGACGAAAACCCAAATGGTTACATCATGTTATTAGATGAGCCTAAACAAATTGTGAAAAAGCTTAAAAAAGCAGTAACAGATTCAGATGAGCAAGCGCGCATCTATTTTGATCGCACAGAAAAGCCTGGCGTATCAAACTTGCTTACTTTATTGAGTGTTGCAACTAAGCGCTCAATAGAAGACCTAGTTCCTGAGTATGAAGATAAAATGTATGGCCATTTAAAGAAAGATACAGCAGATGCAGTTGTAAACATGATTGAGCCAATTCAAGCTCGCTTTAAAGAGATCAGAGAAGATCAAAACCTACTTAATAGCATAATGAAATCAGGTGCTGAAAAAGCAAGTGTACGTGCTGAGAAAACATTGAAATCGGTATACGATGCGCTTGGTTTTATTCCTCGCGGTTAAATTATAAATAAATTTAAAAACAAATATGCCGCTTTACTAAGCGGCATTTTTTATATAATACTGATTAATTGAGTTATATTTTATATAGAAGCTTATTTGCCCGCCACTTTATAACTCTAAAGTACTTAACACCGACTTTCCTTATGGTGGGTAAGCAAAACCTCTATTTACTTAATAGAGGTTTTAGGTAATGCCCAGTATGTGAACGCTCACATTCAGCTACTTCTTCTGGCGTGCCTGCAATGAGTATTTCACCACCGCCAGCACCGCCTTCAGGTCCTAAATCGATAACCCAATCTGCTGTTTTAATTACATCGAGGTTGTGCTCAATAACAACAATTGTATTGCCGTGATCGCGCAGACGATGAAGTACAACAAGCAGCTGTTCAATATCAGCAAAGTGTAAGCCTGTTGTTGGCTCATCTAATATGTAGAGCGTTTTACCAGTATCACGCTTTGATAGCTCGCGTGCTAATTTTACACGTTGCGCCTCACCACCAGAGAGAGTAGTAGCGGCTTGACCTAAACGCACGTACGACAAACCAACGTCCATCAGCGTTTTAAGCTTACGCGCAATAGCTGGTATTTTATCAAAGTAGTCATGAGCGTCTTCAACAGTCATCTCAAGCACTTGGTGTATGTTTTTACCTTTGTATTGTACTTCGAGGGTTTCGCGGTTATAGCGTTTACTCTTACATACATCACACGGTACATACACATCAGGTAAAAAGTGCATTTCAACTTTAATTAAGCCGTCACCTTGGCAAGCTTCACAGCGTCCGCCTTTAACGTTAAAGCTAAAGCGACCTACTTTGTAGCCACGTGAGCGCGCTTCTTGTGTACCTGCAAATAACTCACGAATGCCGGTAAATATACCTGTGTAGGTTGCCGGATTTGAACGCGGAGTACGACCAATTGGGCTTTGATCAATATCGATCACTTTATCAAAATGATCTAAACCACTAATTGATTTATAGGGTGCCGCTTCGGCAGTTGTTGCGCCATTTAGCTCTGTATGAGCAAGTTTAAATAAAGTGTCGTTTATTAACGTTGATTTACCCGAGCCCGATACACCTGTCACACAGGTCATTAAACCAAATGGGATTTTTAAATCCACATTTTTAAGATTATTACCCGTTGCGCCAAATAGCTCTAGCCATTTGTCGTTTGTTGGGTGACGTTCTTTTGGTATTTCTATTCTACGTACGCCTGATAAAAATTGGCCCGTAACAGACTCTTTGCTTGCTAAAATATCGTCGCGTGTACCTTGCGCAATAATATGCCCACCATGAACTCCCGCGCCTGGACCAATATCAATAATATGGTCAGCGGCACGAATAGCATCTTCATCGTGCTCTACCACAATAACGGTGTTACCTAAGTCACGTAAATGGACCAGTGTTTGTAGTAAGCGGTCGTTATCGCGCTGATGTAGCCCAATTGATGGCTCATCTAGTACGTACATTACACCTACAAGGCCTGCACCAATTTGACTCGCTAAACGAATACGCTGAGCTTCACCACCTGATAGTGTGTCGGCGCTGCGCTCAAGTGATAAGTAATTTAGGCCAACGTTAATTAAAAACGATAAACGGTCGCGAATTTCTTTTAGTATTTTTTCAGCTATTTGGCCTTTTTGTCCGGTTAGCGTTAACCCTTCAAAAAACTCCATAGCTTCACCAATACTCATGCACGTGATTGCAGGTAAGTTGGTTTTTCCAATAAATACATTTCGAGATTCTTCGCGTAAACGCGAGCCATTACAGCTAGGACATGCTTGGCTTGTTTGGTATTTAGCAAGTTCTTCGCGTACTGAGTTTGACTCAGTTTCGCGGTAGCGGCGATTCATGTTGTTTAACACGCCTTCAAACTCATGATTGCGCGTAATTAAATCGCCACGGTCGTTACGGTAATTAAATGCAATTTTAGTGCTACCAGAGCCATCTAAAATAATTTTTTTCGAGTCGCTGTCTAAATCTTGATAAGGCACATCTAAATCAAAATTGTAATGATCCGCAACCGCTTGTAGCATTTGATAGTAATAAAAGCTGCGTTTATCCCAGCCTTTAATTGCACCGCCAGCAAGACTTAACTCTGGGTTATGCACTACGCGATTAGGATCAAAATATTGACGTATACCTAAACCATCACAGGTTTGGCACGCACCAGCAGGGTTATTAAACGAAAACAAACGCGGTTCTAGCTCAGTCATTGCATAGCCACAAGTAGGGCAGGCAAAGTTTGCTGAGAATAGAATTTCTTCAGCGCTGCTATCATCCATGTATGCTACATGTGCAACGCCGTTAGACATTTCAAGCGCAGTTTCAAATGACTCTGCTAAGCGTTGTTGTAAGCCATCTTTTACTTTAAATCTGTCTACAACAACTTCTATTGTATGTTTTTTATGAAGCTCAAGTGTTGGTGGATCAGATAAGTCACATACTTCACCGTCTATACGGGCGCGAATATAACCTTGGCTTGATAGCTGCTCTAATAACTTAACATGCTCACCTTTACGCTCTTTTACTATAGGCGCAAGCAGCATTAATTTACTGCCTTCAGGCAGTGCCAAAACAGTATCTACCATTTGACTAACTGTTTGCGCAGCAAGTGGTAAATCATGTGTAGGGCATCGTGGTTCGCCAACACGGGCAAACATAAGTCGTAAATAATCGTAAATTTCGGTAATAGTACCCACAGTGGATCGTGGGTTATGAGACGTTGATTTTTGCTCAATAGAAATTGCAGGAGAGAGGCCTTCGATGTGATCTACATCAGGCTTTTCCATAAGCGATAAAAATTGTCTTGCATACGCAGAAAGTGATTCAACATACCGGCGTTGTCCTTCTGCATAAAGTGTATCAAATGCAAGTGATGACTTCCCCGAACCAGATAGACCAGTAATAACTATTAATTTATCACGTGGGATGGTTAGGCTGATGTCTTTTAAATTATGCGTACGGGCGCCTCGGACTTCAATGTTTTCCATGCTATCTCGTTTATTACCAAAATTATTTACTCAGTATCGCATAATACGAAGCAATATTAATCCTTGATCAATGAAAAATCCTTACTTATAGGCGATTAATTATTGCCAAGCTTATGGTAGAATCCCAACCTCAATTTTTCATAGAGTAAGATCACGCAGATAATGACCGCATCTTCACTTAATTCACGAGAAAAACGCGCCGCAGTATCGCTGGCGAGTGTGTTTGCATTTAGAATGCTCGGCTTGTTTATGCTGATGCCTGTATTGGCTATTTATGGACAATCGCTTGAAGGTTTTTCGCCTATTTGGATTGGTTTTGCCATTGGTGCGTATGGTTTAACGCAAGCTGTATTGCAAATACCTATGGGTCGATTATCCGATAAAATTGGTCGTAAAAAGGTTATTGTTGGTGGCTTAGTCGTATTTGCTATTGGCTCTGTAGTTGCTGCATTAGCTGAATCTATTCAAATGGTTACCGTAGGCCGCGCTCTACAAGGTATGGGCGCAATAGCCAGTGCGCTACTCGCGTTTGCTTCAGATTTAAGCCGCGATGAGCAACGACCAAAGGTAATGGCCGTTATTGGTATGAGCATAGGAATGAGCTTTGCCTTTGCTATGCTACTTGGGCCAATTGTTGCAGCTTCGTGGGGTATTGCGGGTGTATTTTGGTTGACTGCTATTTTAGCTGTTTTTGGTATATTTATAGTGACTATGCTAGTGCCAAATGCGGTAAATAAAGCGCCCAAAGGCGATACATTAGCAAGCTTTAGCGACATTAAAAAACTAATTAAGCACCCTCAGTTAGCACGATTAAATGCAGGTGTATTGCTATTACACTTAACGCTAACCACAATATTTGTCGTACTGCCGAGTCAATTAATTAAAGATGGCTTAGTTGCCGACCATCACTGGTATCTATATATTCCAGTGCTATTTTTAGCATTTTTATTAATGGTACCAATAATGATTGTAGCCATTAAAAAAGAGAAAGAAAAACAAGCATTTATTGGCTCAGTAGCCTTGTTAACTATTAGTATGCTAGCAATGTCGGTATGGGTTAATAGTGTAGTAGGCATTGCTGTGTGTATGCTGCTTTATTTTGTGGCGTTTAACTTTTTAGAAGCCACTATGCCTGCGCTTGTATCGCGAATAGCACCTGCAAGCCAAAAAGGTTCAGCAATGGGTGGCTACTCATCTAGTCAGTTTTTAGGCGCCTTTTTAGGCGGTATGTTAGGTGGTTATGTAGCACAAACTACAACGACGCAAGCTGTGTTTGCGGCAGCGGCACTTGTTGGGTTAATATGGCTTATTATTGCGTGGAAAATGCAAGTCCCACCCAAAAGTAAAGTTATTAGTTTAATGACCAAATTAGATTCTGAAGAGCATGCTCAAACACTTGCTTCTCAGTTAGTTGCTTTACCAGGTGTAATAGAAGCAACTGTGGTTCGCGATGAAAGTCGCAGCTATTTAAAGATTAATGATAAAGAATTTGACCTAGACCAAGCACGTAAAGTAGCTGGTTTAATCTAACATTTATAGGAGATGGTTCCATGGCACGCGGTGTGAACAAAGTAATTTTGGTTGGTAATTTAGGGCAAGATCCTGAAGTTCGTTATATGCCTAACGGCAATGGTGTAGCAAATATTACCTTAGCAACTTCGGATAGCTATAAAGATAAAAACACTGGCCAAATGGTTGATAAAACTGAGTGGCATCGTGTTGTGTTCTTTGGCAAATTAGCTGAAATTGTTGGTGAATATTGTCGTAAAGGTTCACAAATTTATGTTGAAGGTAAGCTTCAAACACGTAAGTGGACCGATCAACAAGGCCAAGAAAAATACACTACAGAAATAGTTGTAGATGGCTTTACTGGTCAAATGCAAATGTTAGGCGCACGTGGTGGCGATCAACAAAGTGGTGGTTACCAAGGTAATCAGCCGCAAGGTGGACAACAAGGTGGTGGTTACCAAGGTAATCAGCCGCAAGGTGGTCAACAAAGCGGTGGTTACGGTCAAAATAACCAAGGCCAAGCCGCACAGCAAAGTGGCTATAATCCGCAGCAACAAGCCGCACCAGTAGCACAACCAAAAACGGCTCCAGCACCACAGCAGCAAAGTAATCAATATCAGCCGCAAGGTGGTTATGCACCACAGCAAAAAAGTGCACCACAACAGCAAGGTGGTTTCGCTCCTAAACCACAAAGTGCTCCGCAAGGTGGCGCATCAAACCCAATGGAACCAACCATTGATTTTGACGACGATATCCCGTTCTGACGGTTACCAGAGATGTAACTTTGTAAAGTTTATATCTTAAAGTATTAATTAATAAGCTAATATTTAAAAAGTTTATATAAAACATTGTAGTTTTTGTAAACTTTTTTTATACTTGTTTTTAGCTTATGCTTTACCTTGTTATTTTGTAAAGTTTTTAATGTTCTGGAGAAGAAATGAAGTTAAAAAGATTACAAATGTCGAATGGGGAAAAGTACTCAATCTTACTCGATGAAAGCGGAGCCCCTCTTTTATACGAAAACTTGTTTGTTACTGTTCATTATCGAAACTTTTCTCGCGCTAGCAATACTTGCCATGTTGTTTTCGAGCATCTTCGTCTTCTTTCCGAAATATGTGGTTATCTTAATCTTAATTTGGTTGAACGCTGTAAAGCAGGTAACTTCCTTAAAAAGAATGAACTGCAACAGTTAAAAAATGCAGCTTCGTTTGATGTAGAAAAAATTAGGGAGATGTTTGCTAAGCACAAGGTTTCAAATATTGTTCCGTTCAAGCTCAATCCAAAGAAGCTGGAAACATCAAGGGCAACTATTATTATTGAGGATGATAGAAATATATCTTCTTATACGGCATATAATCGAATAACAACTTTTGCTTATTACCTTGGTTGGCTTGAAAGTGAACTGTGTCCCTCTAAGGCTGAATACTTCAAAAAAAAAGAATCCAAAGCAAAAGAATCCACGGAAAAAACCTCTAAAACAAAAAGCCTCAGTTCAGAAAGTTTTTTATTATCCATCCGGCCTGATAGGAAATCTTCAAATGAGAATGAAACTGTAGATTGGGGGCAATGGCGCTCATTAACTGAATCCCAAGTCATTGAAGTAATGGATGTTATTCGAACTAATTCATCGAGAAATCCTTGGTGGAATGAGTCTGTTCGTTATCGAAATGAACTAATTTTTAATTTCTTTAATTCAGTAGGGTGTCGTCGTGGTGAATTGATGAAAGTTAGAGTTAAAACAGATAACAACCCGTCAGATATCATAACAAATGAAAAAAATGGGCGTAAGTACCTAAAAATAAATGCCTCTGTGGACAAGGAAGATGATCGCACTATTCGACCTGAGGGAAAAACAAAGGGTCGAATAGTGCCAATGGATAGTCGCCTTACGACAATGTATGAGAATTACCTTATCAATCATCGTCCGAATGCTAAAGGCTCTGAGTATATTAAGTACCTATTTGTAACTCATAACCATCGTACGAAATCGAATTCAGCTTTATCCTTAGCACAAGTGAATAAAATGTTTAGGCAGGTGTCCGAAGTGGTTGGTTATAGGGTGCATCCCCATGCATTGCGACACACATGGAATGATAGATACAGTAAAACTACAGATGCTCTTATTGAGCAGAATAAAACGACAGATATAAAATCAGAGTCTGACAGAAGAAAGCTTATGGGCTGGTCGGAGAAATCTTTAAGTGGTCAGCATTATGCGAAAAGGCATACTGATAACCGTGCTATGGATATTGGTTTAATAATGCAAGAGAAGCATAGTGAACAGCTAAATCAAGTCGTCGGTGCCTACGACGAAGACATTGACATGTAAGAGGTCATTTAATTGGAATATAATTTTGAGAACCAAAGTTTTTTTGCTAAAAAGAGCAAAACAACAAAAGCTGTATCATTTAATAACTTTGAATTTGACTATCTTGATGATACTTGGATTCTTAGCCGAAATATAACGATTAATGTAGCGTGTATAGGTGTTTTTGAAGCACTTTTACGCGAAGATATTCATGAAACGGTAGTGTATTTTGCTGAGAATTATTCAGCTGGCTATACAAAATCTTTGGTCAATTCTTTAAACGCATACCAAAAGAATACAGGCCTTAGAGCTTTTACTGAGCTTGGTTTAATGACTTTTTATAACTTAGCTAAAAATGGGGCGAAATCCAATAAATTTAAGCTTTACGTGTCACAAGTTCGCTGCTTCATTAAGAAAATGCGATTTTTGGGCTTAGCTTCCCATATAGATGAATCAATTTTTAAGCTGATTGATGGCTGGCGTATCGGTGGAAACGATAAAGGCATACCTGTGCTGACTCTCGATCCTGAAACAGGGCCTTATAGTGATTTGGAGTTTGATGCGATAGGCCATCATGCAGCCCATAAATATGCTGAAGGAAAGCTGAGTCTTGAACAGTATATTACTATCACATTATTCAAAGCTTCAGGTCGACGCCCTGACCAATTAGCTTCTACTAAGCATAAAGATTTTTTTTGGAGCAATACTCACTCTTCTATATCCACTTATATCGGTAATATACCGAGGGCTAAGCAAATAGGAGAAAAATTCAGAGCTTCTTTGACCCCCTTTGCGTTTACCATCGAAATTGGTCGAGTGATAGAAAAACATATCAAAGAGCAAACTAAACTTATTGAAAAGATACTAGGTCGCAAATTGACGGATGAGCAAAAAGGGGAGTTACCCTTATTTATCGCTCACGATGTACTTAAGGAAATGAAGCATCTCAGTTCAGAGCTACTTCTTTCTTTTTTAAAATCTGAATTACTGCATATAAAAAATATCGATCTATCTTCAAATCTAAGAAGAGCTATAAAAAGGCTTAATGTAATAAGTGAACGTACAGGAGAGCCTCTACACTCTACAGGATACCGCTTTCGTTACTCTATGGGCACGAGGGCAGCAAGAGAAGGTGCTGGTGTTCTTACAATAGCTCGGATACTTGATCATTCTAGTACCCAGAATGTAAGAGTGTATGTTGCAAATATACCTGAATTTGCCATTGAAGTTTCAAAAGTCATGAACCAATCATTAGCTAAGTATGCTTCCGCATTTGCTGGTCAGATAGTAGCCGATGAAGATGAAGCGAATAGTATAAATCCTGGAGCAGCACGCATTCCATGCCGTGATAAGGACTGCGATATTGGCTCCTGTGGTACAAACGCTTTTTGCCAAGATTATGCGCCCATAGCTTGTTACCTCTGCCCTAAATTTAAACCATGGGCTAATGCTCCCCATCATCTAGTTCTTGAGTGGTTAGTTGAAGAGAGGGAGCGTCTAAAAAAGGATGCAGGTGGGGATATGCAAATCGTAACAATTAATGATCGTGCTATCTTGGCTGTTTGCCAAGTAATTGAGAAATGTCGTGAGTACAATAATGCCTGAAGTTTTTATTTTTAAACCTAAACACGAACTTGAGCATGAGAATAATTTAAATGAGTTTCTTGCATTCTGTAGAAAACTCCCACCGTTGAATGAGAAGTATGACTATGAAAGTAATTATTGGGATAAAGTCGGAAACTTCACAATATTTGGAGCTAATAGTCGTAAGCGAATGACAGAGCAGCTTTTCGATCCCTCATTTATGCCGTTTGCTAAAGCATATATTGTTTATGGCGGTGGTGGTAAGTCAGCTGTAGATAACAGATTTAAAGCATTAAGGGCTATTCATGCAAGCCGAACAGATACAAATGCTCTAGTAGATATTAATGTTACAAAGCTTACAGCTAACGACTTCAATAATGCAGCTGAAGCTGCAAGAAAAGTACTGGGTAAGGGGGGCTGCATATCAAGCTGGACGAGGGCTAGCTAACCTATTAAAGTTTTTAATTGAATACAACATTATTTCGCGTTTTTCATGGAAAAACCCAATACTCAAACCTGTTGATCAGGCTGTTGATGATGATGATGCTAGACAAAAGAAGATGCCAGATGAAGATGCTTTGATGGCGTTAGCCAGAGTAACTTCATTAAAGATGGAAGAACTAAGCCCTAGAGATATATTTACCACATCGACAATGGCACTATTATTTTCAGCACCCAACCGTGGCTCTGAACCTCTTTATCTTCTAGATAGCTGTATCGAATGCACTCCAATGAATGCAAAGAAAGCGATAGAGCTAGGACTATCTGAAGAGGAAGTTGAAGCGCTAATTCTAGACGAAATTAAAAAAGCAAAAAACCAGTCGAAACAAGCATTAATTATTGATAGTGGAAATGGAAGTGTTCTAGCTGAGCCAAGTAATCCTGACGATATTAAAATTGACTGGGACACGAAGATCATTGTTAAAGGCATTAAGTGGTACTCAGGGAAAGGTTATGGGTACGAAAATAAATGGTTGCCTACCGTTATGTATCAAGTAATAGAACAAGCTATAGCAAGACTACAGAAGCAGTCAAAAGATGCCCGAAATTTTGCAAAAATGCTAGAAGACTCTCCAAGTTTTCCTCGTCATAAATTGTGCCCAAATGTGCCAGAAGAACAATTATTAACTATGAATGAGGCTGCATTAGCCTTAGGCTTAGATTTATCAATTTATGGTGACACAAGTGATAGCCATAAACGAAAAAATATGCGTACCGCTCGCAATCAGCTCCTCACAAAAAGAGGTATTGCGCGCAAGGATTATATTGTAAATCTTGTTGATTTAAATAAGATTATTCGCGATAGCTTGCCTGATGGGTTTCCGTATATTCCATTTAAAAATGGTGATGGCATTAAAGTTAAGTGGTCGCAATCTCTTTATGCTAGTTTTTCTAACAGTTTAGAATCAAGAAGAGCAACTATTTATACTGAGCTACAGATCCCGACTATTAATACACTAAATGAGGACTTAGCACCGACTAAGAAAAAAAATAGAACGACAGGTGAATTAGCTTCAGGAGTACATTCTATATTCCAGCGTTGGGGGTATGGAGATTTAGTCATTACTTCACACCAGTTACGACATATGCTGGACACAATGGCAGCCGTTAACGGAATGGATGGAGAAATGCGTGCTAAATGGGCAATGCGAAGTGATCCTGCTCATAACCGATACTATGATCATACAACTTATGAAGAGTACGGCGAAGACTTTATAGAAAGTCGCGAGAGAGAACTTGCTTCAAATGAGATGACGACTCAACCGAAAAATGAAAAAAATCAAGTTCAGCTATTAATCGCGACTGCCAGAACCATACAGGAACTCAATACTAAAGCGTCCTTAACTGCTCATACAACAGAGTTTGGCATGTGTATAGCATCATATATATCAGAACCCTGTACTAAATATCGTGATTGTCTTAATTGTGATGAACAAGTATGTGTAAAAGGTGATGATGATAAGTGCGAGAGGGTCCGTCAGCGTCTCAAAAAAGAAGAAAAGCTTTTAAAAATGGACAAGAAGGCTGTAGATGATGGGGTACAAGGTGCATTACGGTTTTATGAAAGCAGAGCACTTACGGTTGAGCGGGCCAAAGAATTAATTAGCATGTTTGAAGATCCGAATATAGAAGATGGCTCACTAATAAAACTAACAAATTTGAACAATGCATCTTTATTAGACCGAGCTATGGATATAAATGGCAGAAAAAGGCTACCTAATATCATTAATTATCAACGTACTAAACAAGCTCAGAAAATATCGGTTGATGAAATGATTAGGAGTAACCTTTCAATCGACACCCTGCCTAGCCCTTCGGCTGATGATGATATTTCCTTTGAAGACTTAGATGAAATGAATGAATTATACTTCCCCGAGGATTAACTATGGCTAAGCACCTAACAGATGAAGATATCAAAAACGTGGTTGAACTACTTGATGATTGGCCTACAGACTCAAGATTAACATGGGATTCTTTGATCGAGGCTGTTGAACATGACTACAAACTTAAAACAACAAGACAAACATTGTCAAAGCAGTCGCGAATAAAGACAGCTTTCACTGAGGTCAAAGCAATTGTTTCTGGTAACACCAGTAAGGTTAAAAATGTAACTCAGTCATTACCGCCAAGCCTAAAAATAGCAGCTGAAAGATTAGATTCTTTAAAGCGAAGAAACGAAAGACTTGAAGCTGAAAATAATCGATTATTAGAGCAATTTCATACATGGCTTTATAATGCACACATACACGGAGTTACGCCTGAACAACTAAATCAGCCATTGCCTACCAAAGATAATTAGGTAATTTAAGTATATTCTTTGTTAAAGTTAGGTTTTATACGCTGGAGTTGGCGCTTTATGTCTGCGATAGCATAATGAATTCTAGTTGTTTTAAAATATTTCAATTTGGACTAACTCCCCCACTTCTTTTTGATAAGAGTTAAGCCCGAGTTTATTTGTTGGCAGTTAAATCAATTACTAGCTCAACGCTATTTTAGCTCTACAGCTGAGGGATCGTTGCATTTAAGTGTGCGTAGGTAAGTGCTAGAAAACACCCCAATCAAGCTGTTGGATATTAAAGACCAACAACTTATCGCAGATATACATAAGTGTGCTTTAAAAGAACAAGCTGCAATGATGCAGCTGATTAAAAATAAAGATAAACAACAATTGCATTAAAATTATTGAATTAAGATGTTTATAATTAACTAAACTAAGGTATTTCACGACTATGGCAACAACTATAAATCAAATCAATCAGGACGATATTAACAAAGCGGTGTGGAACGCCTGCGACACCTTTCGCGGTGTGATCAGTGCCGATACCTATAAAGACTTCATCCTCACCATGCTGTTTTTAAAATATATCTCTGATGTATACAAAGACGAACACGCTAAGTTAGTTCAGCAATTCGGAAATAATAAAGCCCTAGTAGATGCAATGATGGCTAAGCAGCGCTTTGTGTTACCTGATGGCGCTAGCTTTTGGGACTTATACGAAAAGCGTTATGAAGCAGGCAACGGTGAGCGCATCGATAAAGCCCTACACGCACTAGAAGAAGCCAACGGCAGCAAGCTTAAAAACGTATTCCAAGACATCAGTTTTAACACCGACCGCTTAGGCCAAGAAAAACAAAAAAACGATTTACTGCGCCACTTGTTAGAAGACTTTGGTAAAGACATTTTAAACCTAAGCACAGAGCGTGTAGGCAGCTTAGACATTATCGGTAACGCCTATGAATATCTTATTAAACACTTTGCCGCTGGCAGTGGCGCGACCGCCGGCGAATACTATACCCCGCCTGAGGTCTCAACTCTTTTAGCCACCGTTTTAGAGCCAGTTGAAGGCGACCAAATATGTGACCCATGTACAGGCAGTGGCTCGTTGCTGTTAAAATGTGGCGCTATGGTGCGTAAAAACTCAGGCTCTAAAAAATACGCATTATTTGGACAAGAAGCCATAGGTTCTACATGGGCACTTGCTAAAATGAACATGTTCCTACACGGTGAAGATAACCACCGTATAGAATGGGGCGACACCATTCGTAACCCATTGCTGCTTGATAAAGACGGCAACGGCTTATTGCACTTTGATGTGGTCACCGCCAATCCACCATTTAGCTTGGATAAGTGGGGGCATGATGATGCTAGTAGCGACCCTTACGGGCGTTTTCGCCGTGGTGTGCCGCCTAAAACCAAAGGCGATTACGCGTTTATCAGCCACATGATAGAAACCCTAAAGCCAGACACAGGCCGTATGGCGGTAGTTGTGCCACATGGTGTGCTATTTCGCGCATCGAGTGAGGGTAAAATCCGTAAACAACTGATTGAAGAAAACCTGCTCGATACCGTTATTGGCCTACCAGAAAAGCTGTTTTTTGGTACAGGTATACCCGCAGCTATTTTAATTTTCAAAAAGCAAAAAACGGATAATAACGTACTGTTTATTGATGCCAGCCGTGAGTTTAAATCAGGTAAAAACCAAAGCCAGTTAACGTCTGATAACATTCAAAAAGTTATCGATGCCTACAAAGCGCGTGAAACCACCGATAAGTATTCATACCTAGCAAGCTTTGACGAAATTGCCGAAAACGACTTTAACCTCAACATCCCTCGTTACGTCGATACCTTTGAAGAAGAAGCTGAAATTGATTTAGTGGCAGTGCGTACTGAGCGTGTACAGCTTAAAAATGAGCTGCAAAACATTGAGGCAGAAATGGAAAGCTACTTAACAGAACTAGGTTATAGGGAATAAATTATGGAACAACAGCAAATTCAATCACTCACCACAACCTTTGAAGCCCATTCTCAGAAAACTGAAACTGGTATCGAGTACTGGTTAGCGCGCGATCTACAACACCTACTAGGATATGGCAAATGGGATAACTTTATCGGTGTTACTTCCAAAGCAAAAACAGCCTGTGAAATCAGCGGCCATAATATAGCAGACCATTTTGCCGACGTCGGGAAAATGGTTGAACTTGGCTCTGGCAGCAAACGTGAAATAGACGATATCATGCTCACACGCTATGCCTGCTACTTAGTCGCGCAAAATGGTGACGCCAGAAAGCAACAAATCGCCTTTGCACAAACCTATTTTGCCATGCAAACCCGCAAAGCCGAGTTGATAGAGCAACGCTTATTAGAATCTGAACGAGTAGCTGCGCGTAGAAAATTATCAACAACAGAAACAGAGCTTTCAGATGTCATTTTTGAACAAACTGGTGGTAATCAAAACTTTGCCTTAATTCGCAGTAAAGGCGATAGTGCGCTATTTGGCCGAAATACCAAAGCTATGAAAGCAAAATGGCAAGTGCCTGACAATCGCCCTTTAGCCGACTTTGCCCCCACAATCGTGCTTAAAGCAAAAGACTTTGCCACCGAAATCACGATTCACAATGCACGTCACCAACAAATGACGCAAGAACAGCAGATATCTAACGAGCACATCACCAACAATCAGGCGGTGCGAGAAACACTACTTGGTCGAGGTATTGAACCAGAAAACCTACCGCCAGCTGAAGACGTTAAAAAAGTAGAGCGCCGATTAGCTAGCACAGAGAAAAAAGCACTCAACAAACCAGCCACCTTGGTAAAAGGAGAGTCGGATGATTAGTTTTGAGCTAAATATTAGGTTGATTAAACTATTCAGTGGGCACATGCAAGTGAAAAATGAGCTGCGACCCTTTGAGTTTGATATGAGTAGCTACTTAAAGGAGCTGGGTTATGGTGCCTAATGGATGGGAACGAAAACCATTAGTCGATATTGCTGAAATTCGTACCGGCGTAGCCAAAGGGAAAAAAGGGCTTAAAGATCCTATTGAAGTGCCCTACCTGAGAGTAGCGAATGTCCAAGACGGACATATTGACTTAACAGAAGTTAAAACGATTGCTATTGAGCGTCACCAACTAGCACGATACTCCCTAAGAGCTGGTGATGTATTGATGACAGAAGGTGGTGACTTCGACAAATTAGGACGTGGGGATGTTTGGCATGGTCAAATACAGCCGTGTTTAAATCAAAATCATGTTTTTGCAGTACGCGTGGACTCTAAAATATTAGAACCGTATTATCTTGCAGCACTATCAGGTAGCCATTATGGCAAAACATACTTTTTAAGTTGTGCTAAACGCAGTACGAACCTAGCCAGTATTAATTCGACTCAATTGAAAGAGTTTCCTGTTTTAATCCCCCCACTTCCTGAACAGCGTAAAGTTGCCAAAATTCTATACACTTGGGATAAAGCGATTAGCACCACCGAGCGCCTAATCGACAACAGCAAACAGCAGAAAAAAGCCCTAATGCAACAACTTCTCACTGGGAAAAAAAGCCTACTCGATGAGTCAGGTAAACCGTTTGAGGGTGAGTGGGAAGAAGTAAAATTAAAATCAATCGCTGAGATGAATAGTGGTGGAACGCCAAAATCATCTATTCCTGAATACTATGGCGGTGATATACCTTGGGTTTCTATTGCTGATATGACCAAGCATGGTAAGTCGATTTCAAAAACAGAAAAATATTTAACTCAGGAAGGTTTAAACAATAGCAGCGCACGCTTCTATCCAAAGGGAACAATCCTTTATGCTATGTATGCTTCTATAGGGGAATGCAGTATTGCGGAAGTCGAATTAAGTTCATCACAAGCTATCTTAGGAATTAGACCAACCGACAAGTTATCAAATGATTATTTATATTATTTTCTAACAAACTTAAAAAGCAAAATTACTCTGATGGGACAACAAGGTACGCAATCAAATTTGAATGCTGGCATGGTTAAAGATTTTAGAATTAATTTACCTCCAAAAACTGAACAGCTAAAAATTGCCTCTGTTCTAACCAACGCAGATAAAGAAATTGATTTATTAAAAAAACAACTTGCTGACTTAAAAAAAGAAAAGAAAGCGTTGATGCAGCAACTGTTAACAGGCAAGCGTAGGGTCAAAGTGGACGACAAGGAGGTCGCATGATCACGCAAAAACGCCCTCGCACTATTCAAATATTTTTACCTACGGGCGATCCTGCGGGTATTCGCATTGCTGAGCAAACCACTTCGATTATTCGCTTAATTGAAGTGCCGCGTAGTGATATTGCTGAGTTTGTAAAAATGCCAGAAGCCAAACAGGTGGGCCTTTACTTTTTGGTCTCTGGCGATAGCAAAGACGAGTTATATATTGGGCAGTCGGGCGATGTAGGCAGCAGATTGATGCAGCATTACAAAGATGAGAAGAAGGACTGGGAGCGAGCATTGGTATTGGTGTCGCTCACTAATAACTTAACGCAAACTCATGTGCTGTATTTAGAATCGCTGTCGATAGAAAAAGCCAAACACTGCCAGCGTTATGAACTACTTAATGGTAATGGCGGCCAAAAGCCCCATACACCTGTGCCGCTTAAAGCTGATTGCGATGAAATACATGAAATAGGCAGCTTGTTATTGGCCACCCTTGGCTACCCCATTTTTGAACCGCTTGCTGAGCAGTCAACCACCAAACCTGAGCAGGTATTTATTTGTAACCGTGCTGATGTTGATGCCAAAGGAATATACACCAACGAAGGTATGGTGGTATTAAAAGGCTCGTCAGCCCCTATGACAACAACGCGTAAAACAGACCAGCGCTTTTACGATAAGCGCGACCGCCTTTTAGCTAAAGGGGTAATAACAGAGCAGAATGGTCGCTTTATATTTCAACGGGATTATTTATTTCCCTCGCCCAGTGGCGCATCAATGTTTTTGCTACTTGCCACGGCTAACGGTTGGAAAAACTGGAAAACAGAGCAAGGCGTTACACTCCATGATTACCAAGGCCGAACTCTAGAATCAGCCAGTGAGCAGGTAAGTAATATTAATTAGGTAGTAAAGGATTAAGAATTAATGAATAAAATTTTAATGACAGGCCACTTAGGGTTGATTGGCCGTCATTTATCTCCCCTATTATCTCAACTAGGTTATGAAGTAGTTGGTTTTGATATTGCTGATGGAACAGGTGATATTTGTAATACATGGCAGTTAAGCCAAGCATTAAATGAATGCTGTGGCGTAATACATTTAGCGGCTGTTTCGCGCGTTGTATGGGCGCAGAACGATCCTGAAAAGTGCTGGCAAACTAATGCACTGGCCAGTGAGCAACTTCTTAATTTAGCCGCAAATAGTACACATAAACCTTGGGTACTGGTTGCCAGTAGCCGCGAGGTTTATGGCGAACCAAAAATTTTACCCGTCACAGAAACCATGCCTTTAGTACCCGTTAATATTTATGGTCGCTCTAAGCTTTACATGGAAGATGCCGCTTTAAGCGCACGAAGTGCAGGTATTAATACCGCTATTGTTAGGTTAGCTAACGTGTATGGCTGCACGCTTGATCATGAAGATAGAGTATTACCTGCATTTAGCAGAAATGCCGCCTTAGGCGTTGATTTACGGGTTGATGGCTTTGAGCATTTATTTGATTTTACCCATGTAGATGACACCGTAGCGGGTTTAGTAAAAGCTATAACATTGCTGAGTGAAGGTGAAAAACAATTGCCACCCATTCATTTATTACCCGGGCATGGCACAACCTTAAAACAAGCCGCACAAATGGCTATTAAGGCCGCCAATAGCTCTTCAACTATTGTTGAGGCGGCGTCTCGTGATTACGATGTTGCGCGGTTTATTGGCGACCCATCTCGTGCTAAATCGCTACTAGGTTGGCACGCGAGTGTTTTGCCAGAACAAGGGGTTGCAAGGTTAGTTGGCGCATATAATAAAAAATTAAAATTAGGAGCGCATTCGTGAAAATATTAAAAGTAATACATGGCTACCCTATGTTGTATAACGCGGGTTCAGAGGTTTATTCTCAAACTATTTGTCATGGATTGGTTAAAAAAGGCCACGAAGTTCGTGTTTTTACCCGTGAAGAAGATGCATTTAGACCAGATGGCGATATAAGGATTAGCCACGATGCTGATGTGCCTGAAATTGCATTACACCTTGTTAATAACCCTCGCCACAGAGATAGGTATCGCTTAGCGATTATTGACCAAAAATTTGCTGAGTTATTAGATGAATATTGCCCTGATATTGTGCATATTGGCCATTTGAACCATTTATCGACATCTTTGGTGTTTGAAGCCAAAAAACGCAATATTCCTGTTGTTTATACGTTGCATGATTATTGGTTAATGTGCCCGCGTGGGCAGTTTATGCAAATGCACTCTGCTGACGATAACCTTTGGGCTGCATGTGATGGACAAGAAAATAAAAAATGTGCCACACAATGTTATGCCCGTTACTTTTCGGGTGATAAAGAAGAGTTAGAGCAAGATATTGCTTATTGGGAAAACTGGGTTGAACGCAGAATGCGCCACGTAAAAGAGGTTGTTGAGCATGTTGACCTATTTATCTCGCCAGCCAAATATTTAAAAAACCGTTACGAAAAAGACTTTGGTTTACCAACTGATAAAAGCATTTACTTGGATTACGGCTTTGATCGTTCTCGTATGTTGGGCCGTGTACGCAATGAAGGTGAACCTTTTACCTTTGGCTATATCGGTACGCATATTCCGGCTAAGGGTATTCACCAGTTAATTGAGGCATTTGGTAAGATAAAAGGCGATGCCATTTTACGTATTTGGGGCCGCGACAGAGGGCAAGACTCTCGCGCATTACGAGCTATTGCTGCCACATTACCACTCGAAAAACAGAACAGTATTCAGTGGATGCCAGAGTATAAAAACCAGCACATAGCTGTTGATGTATTTAGTAAAACCGATGCGATAGTAACGCCTTCAGTTTGGGTTGAGAACTCTCCGCTTGTGATACATGAAGCGCAACAGTCTAGAGTACCTGTGATTACAGCTAACGATGGCGGTATGGGTGAATACGTTATAGATGGCGTAAATGGCCTGACCTATGAGCATAGAAATGTTGATGCACTAGCTAAAAAAATGCAGGTGTTTGTTGACGACCCACAGTATGCAAGGCAACTTGGAGAAAAGGGTTATGCATTTAGTGACGATGGCGAAATTCCATGTATAGACCAGCATATTATTGACTTAGAGGCTTGCTACAAGGAGCTAATGCAGTGAGGGATACCAATTTTTGGCGCATTACCTTAGACACTAACCCTGATACCTGTAATTTAAATTGTGTTATGTGTGAGGATCATTCGCCTTATTCTGATAGCCCTAAATTGCGTAAGCAACAAGGACGATTACGCCCTAATATGGATAGAGTGATGCTTGAGCAGGTGATCCGCGATGCGGCTGCAATGGGTATTAAAGAAGTGATCCCCTCAACAATGGGAGAACCTTTACTATACCCTCATTTTGATGTGTTTTTAGATTTATGCCATGAGTTGGGCTTATCGTTAAATTTAACCACTAATGGCACCTTCCCAAGCCCCGATAAACACCATAATGTTGAATACTGGGCTAATCGTATTGTGCCTATTGGTAGTGATGTAAAAATTTCGTGGAATGGGGCAACCGACGCCACTCACAGTAGCATTATGCTTGGTGCTCAATTAAGCGAACATATTGAAAATGCAAAACGTTATATTGCCATTAGAGACAGCTGGGCCGAACGTCATTATTGTTCTGTAACAATGCAACTAACGTTCTTACGCAGCAACTTAGAGGAAATCCCTCAAATGGTTGACCTTGCTATTGCACTGGGGTTTGACCGCATAAAAGGTCACCAGTTATGGGCGCACTTTGATGAAATAGCGACTGAAAACTTACGCAACGATATTGTGTTTGCAGAGCGTTGGAATCAAATAGTTAAGTATTGCCATGAGCGTGTTGAATTACATAATAAAACTGCATTGAGACCTTTTAAACTCGATAACTTTTCTGAGCTACACATAGACAACTTAGACGATATAGCACCGAATGGCCACTGCCCATTTTTAGGTAAAGAAATTTGGATTGATCCATCGGGTCGTTTTAATGTGTGTTGTGCGCCTGATCAAGAACGTAAATCATTAGGGGAATTTGGCTCAGTTGCCGAGTCGTCACTCTCAGAATTAGCCCAGAGTGAACAGTATGTTGAGTTGATGAATACATATCAAGATCACCCTTTGTGTAAGCAGTGCACTATGAGGCGCGTGTAATGAGCACATTAACTAAACTCTCTGTTTCAGGCAATGGTAAGTATCATACTTTTACTGATGGCACCCCAGCTTACCCTACACGCTTTGATGAGGTTTTATCATTTCATGCAATAGACAACGCATATCAAGTTGCGCCTGTTTGTTTAAATAGCCAAGCGTGGCACATAAACGAAACAGGCGAAGCAATTTACCCGCACAGATTTAATCGTACTTTTGGTTTTTACTGTGGCTTAGCGGCTGTGTTAGAAAACGATGATTGGTTTCATATATTGCCAAATGGCTTTGCAGTTTATACACAGCGTTATGCTTTTGTTGGTAATTATCAACAGAACATTGCTGTGGTATGTGATAAGGACGGTTTTTACTTTCATATTGATAAATCGGGCCAACCTCTTTACGAAAATAAGTGGCATTACTGCGGAGACTTTAGAGAAGGTATTGCCGTTGCTCAGGCTGAAAATGGCCTGAGTACGCACATTGATAAGCAAGGTCGGTTTATTCATTCATACTGGTTTTTAGACTTGGATGTTTTTCATAAGGGGTTTGCAAGAGCAAAAAGTGATGAAGGTTGGCATCACATTGATAAAAGTGGCAAACCTATTTACGCACAGCGCTACGCAAGTGTAGAGCCTTTTTATAATGGGCTTTCGCGCATTGAAACGCATTCTGGTGCACTGCAAATTATTAACGAACAAGGCAATATTGTTAGAGAGCTTAGAGCTGCAAATAATGATGGTTTTGGATCTTTATCTGCTGATATGGTTGGTTACTGGCGAACCTTTACTATTGCGGCTGCCGCTGATTTAAAAGTATTTGACTACTTACCTAACGATACAGCCCAGTTAGCCATACACACAAACACGTTAGAAAAACGGTTAACTCGCCTGTTGAATGCCTTAGGGGAGTTAGGGTTGGTAAAATGCGAACAACATATTTGGCATGTATTACCCAAAGGTTCTTTTTTAACAACTAACCACGCTATGTCGCTTGCAAGCGCTGCGATAGAGTATCGTGGTGAGTTAATGCAAAGGTGGCACAACCTCACGCAATTAATGCAAGAGGACATTGAAAATGATGACATTTTTAAACAAGTGAGTTTGTCTAAGGAGCATACTGAAAGGCATCATAATATGCTGCGCAGCTACGCATTAAAAGACTATAAAGAACTTGTTTGTTATTTAGATATTGAAAAAGGCGATATTGTTTTTGATGCTGCGGGAGGCAATGGTTTATTGGCACAGCTTGTCCTTGATAAGTTCTCCTCTTCAAATGTGACTTTGGGTGACCTTGAAGGTGTTGTTGATTCTAGTAACTTCGGTAATAAAAGAGCCTTTGACCTTTTTGAAACATGGCCTGTTAAAGCAGACAAAATAATGCTGGCGCGTGTGCTTCATGACTGGAACGACGCAGATGCTTTGCAAATTCTTTTAAATGCAGCGAACTCATTACAAAATAATGGTGCGATTTATGTGTTTGAAATGTTACTTGATGAGTACGGCTTTGGTGGCTCTCTTTGTGATTTACATTTACTCACAGTGACAGGTGGACAAGAAAGGACGCAAGGCCAATTTGAAGCGCTATTTAAAAAAGCAGGGCTTTGCATTGATTCGATTATTAAGAAAGATAGCTTAGTAACTGTGATGAAGTTAATACGGACATAAATAAATGAAAAGAATACTCATTGTAAGACATGCTGAACGGCCTGATATTTTACCGAACACTGTGGGTAATGATGTAATGCTGACTGATGAAGGTATTGAGCAGAGTAAATTATTTGCTTCGCTAATAAACGGTCAAGTATTGAGTATTAGAACCAGCCCTATTGGCCGATGTGTTCAAACTGCCGAACTAATAGCTCAGGCAACTCATTTTAAACCTGATGATATAGAGCAATGTCGCTTATTAGGCGATCCTGGTTTTATTATTAAAGATGGTGACTTAGCTTGGCAACATTGGCTTAAAAAAGGTCATGAAGCCGTTAATTTACATTTGCTGTCGGGTACTGAATCATGGGATGGTTTTTATGATTTAGACGATTCGGTTGCACGTATTTTTAGTGATATAAAAGCGCTGTTAAGTAACTCAGCAGATGGAGTGCATTTATGGGTTACTCACGACACCATATTGGCCACTTTAGCGGCTCGTATTGGAGACGAGCGTTTAACGCTTCAAGATTGGCCTAACTTTTTGGGTTACTTGGAAATAAAGCTAAATGATGACCAAATACATGTGAGTTATTCGCAAAAACCTAACTTATTAGGCGATGCAATTTAAGGATGATTAGGCACAATGACAACCATTAAGTTTCAAGAAGAATTTAGCGCAAAAATTCCTGCGCTTACGTTGCTTACTAACTTAGGCTACACGTTTATTCCACCAAGTGAATGTGAAGCCTTACGTGGTAACACGTTAGCAGGCCATAAAAAAAGTACCCATCAGGTGGTGTTGTTACCTGTGATGCGTGACTTTTTAGCCAAACAGACGTTTTCGTTTGCGGGTAAGCAGCATAAGCTCTCAGAAGCGGCCATTGATAAGGTGATGCATGAGCTTAACCCTGCTATGAACTTAGGGTTAAAAGCAGCCAACGAGAAGATTTATAATGCGTTGATGTACGGCATTAGTGTCACTGAATTCATAGACGGTAAAAAAGCTTCCCCCACTATAAAGCTGATTGATTGGCATAACATCGACAACAACCACTTTCATTGTACCGAAGAATTAGTGATACAAAATGCCGAGGGGACGGGCAACCGCAGACCGGACATTGTGTGTTTTGTAAATGGGTTGCCATTAGTGGTGATTGAGGCAAAACGCCCCGACTCAAACAAAGAGGGTAAATCGACCAATGCTGAGGCAATTTCTCAGCATATTCGTAACCAAAAGCAGGATGAAGTACCGCATTTATATGCCTACAGCCAGTTACTGTTGGCCATAAACGGGCATGAAGGTTTATACGCTACCTGCGGTACACAAGATAAATTTTGGGCAAAGTGGAAGGAAGAGCAAATACCGGAAGCTGAGTTTGTAAGGCTTAAAAACCACACGCTGCGTGATGAGCAATTAAATGCGCTCTTTAATCATCGCCCTGCAAAAGATAAAGATGATTACCAGTCGCTTATTGCCGCAGGTGAGCTGACGGTAACCGACCAAGACAGGCTGATTGTAAGTTTATTACGCCCTGAACGCCTACTCGATATGACCCGCCTGTTTACCTTATTTGATAAAAAAGCAGGCAAGATTGTAGCTCGATACCAGCAGGTGTTTGGTATAAAAGCACTTATTGAGCGAATTAATACATTTGATGACACGGGTGCGCGTGAAGGCGGCGTTATTTGGCATACTACGGGCAGTGGCAAGTCGTTTACGATGGTGTTTTTATCAAAGGCGCTTATTTGGCTTGAAGAGCTAGCGCAGTGCCGCGTAATTATTGTAACTGACCGCGTAGACTTAGAAGACCAGTTAAGCCGTACCTTTGCATCCGGTGGTGTACTCACCGACCGCGATAAAAAAGATGCAATGGCGACCACAGGTAAGCGCTTAGCGGAGCAAATTGGTAAAGGGAATGAACGGGTTATTTTCTCGATTATTAATAAGTTTGGCTCTGCAATAAAACACAAAGACTGCTTTAACGACAGCCCGAATATAATTGTGTTAGTGGATGAAGGCCACCGCAGCCAAAACGGTGAAAATAATATCCGTATGCAGCAGACGCTGCCTAAAGCTGCGTTTATTGCCTTTACAGGTACGCCGCTATTAAAAGACGATAAGACCGAAAACAAGTTCGGCAAAATTATTCACTCTTACACTATGCAGCAAGCGGTTGAAGATAAAACCGTGACCCCACTGCTGTATGAAGAACGTATTCCAGAGCTGAACGTTAACGACAAAGCGATTGATGCGTGGTTTGAACGCAGTACCAGCAAGCTTAGCGACAAACAAAAAACAGATTTAAAAAAGAAGTTTTCACAAAAAGGTCAGATTTACCAAACCGCTGACCGCATTATGTTAATTGCCTATGATATTGCCGACCATTTTAAAAATTTTAAGCACCAAGGTTTAAAAGGCCAGTTAGCTTGTGACTCTAAAGCGTCTGCAATACGTTATAAAGAGGCGTTAGATAAAATTGGCACCGTTACGTCGGTTGTTGCAATGTCGGCCCCTGATACGCGTGAGGGGCACGATGTAGTTGATCAAGAAAGCAAAGACATTGTGCAAAATTGGTGGAAGACCAATGTTGATAAAATGGATGAAAAAGCCTACACCAAAGCCATTATTGAAGACTTTGGCAGAGATGATGGCCCTGATATTATGATCGTGGTTGATAAGCTGCTAACAGGCTTTGACGAGCCTAAAAACACCGTACTGTATATCGACAAACCTCTTAAAGAGCATAACCTTATTCAAGCCATTGCCCGAGTAAACCGTTTACATAGTAAAAAGCAGTTTGGTTACTTGATTGACTACCGTGGCATATTAAAAGAGCTTGATACCACCATTGAAAAGTACCAAGACCTTGCTGAACGCACTCAAGGCGGTTTTGATATCGACGACCTGAAAGGTTTGTATAACCGAATGGATACGGAATATAAAAAACTGCCGGGGTTACACTGTGATTTGTGGGCGATATTTGAAGGGGTTAAAAACAAACAAGACGGCCCCGCGCTTCGCCAAGCGTTAGCACCGAAAGTACATGAGGTTGATGGTAAGCTCACCGATACCAACCTTAAAAAGCGTGATGATTTTTACTCTATACTTACGGCATTTTCAAACTGTATGAAAGTAGCACTGCAATCAGCCACCTACTTTGAAGATAAGTCGTTCGATAACAAGCGCGACCTATACAAGCGTGACTTAAAAGCCTTTGTCGATTTGCGCAAACAAGTGCGTGAAGATGCCGACGAAACCATTAATTATGATGAATACGCTGAAGACATCCGTAGCTTACTCGACAAACACATAGCAGGCATTGAAGTAAAAGAACCTGACGGAGCTTACTTGGTAGGCAACTTAGGAAAAGACGTTAAGCCGCAAGATTTGAGTGATGACGAGGCACGTAACCAAACGGACAAAATTACTGGTCGAATTACTAAAATGATTGAACAAGATTTAGCCGATGATCCTTATGCACAGGAATACTTTTCTAAGATGCTTAAAAAGGCCATTGAAGATGCTAGAGCCATGTTTGATGCCCCTGTTAAACAGTACATCTTGTTCGCTGATTTTGAACAAGAAGTAAAGGACCGCAAAGTGGCTGATGTTCCAAATGACTTTGTGGATGACGCAGGCAAGTTAAACAAACATGCCCAAGCCTATTTTGGCCTGTTCAAACACTTATTTGATGCCGACTTCTTGACTGAAAAGGCACTGGATAACGATAAGCTGGTAGCGCTTGCTTTTGATATTGATGCCATTGTGAATGATGCGGTTGCTGAGTATTCCATTAACCCTGCGGAAATTGAAAACGCCATTCACATGAAGTTATTACCATTACTGTTTGCCGAGCTTGGCCTTGAGAACGCTCAAAAAATGATTGAAGAAGTGTTAAAGATAACCCGATTAGGCATAGCTAGAGGCTAATGTAAGTGACTCAAAAAACGGTAGCCGCTGCTATTCATTCTGAAAAAAGCAGCGCAACAACCAACGAACACGGTGTTTTTACTTATGGTAACGACACCATTCGCTATGACGTTATTCGTAAAACAAAGTCTAGTGATACCGCTAAAAAAGTAGCACGAAAGGTCATTATTAAGGTTCACCCTGATCAGCGTGTTGTTGCAACTGTACCTCATGATGCGAGCGAAGATGCTATTGTTGATGCCATGCATAAGCGTGCAAGGTGGATATGGCAAAATATTAATGAGTTTGAGAAGCAAAAAGACAAGGTACTACATAAACAATATGTGAGTGGCGAAACTCAGTTTTATTTGGGTAAGCGTTATGTACTCAAGGTAATCGTTGATGCTGAGCAAGTGCCTAGTGTGAAGCTTAGCCGAGGTAAGCTAAACGTCACACTCAAGCATGAAGTGAGTAAAGATATTGCCCTTGATAGTCAAGATAGCCGGTTGGTGAAAATTAAACCGCTAATAGACAAGTGGTATCAACACAAAGCAAAAGCAATTTTTCATGAGCGACTTGCCGAACTATTGCCTAAAACTACATGGGTAACAGGCATTCCATCTTTTCGTGTAATGACAATGAAAAAGCAGTGGGGAAGCTGCTCCACCAAAGGTAACTTAATGCTCAACCCGCACCTAGTTAAAGCACCGAAAGAGTGTATTGACTACGTAATATTACATGAGCTTTGTCATATTGCGGAACACAACCACAGTGAACGTTTCTGGCGATTATTAACCCAAGTAATGCCGAATTGGAAAGAAGTAAAAGCTAAGCTGGACGATATGGCAGAGATGTATTTGAATGAGTGAAACACAATTAATAGGTTTATAAAACGTGATTAAGAAAAAGATGCCTGAAAGTTTTATAGAGTTTTTGTCGCTGCTCTCTAATAATAAACTTATAACTGACTTTACGAATCAATTAATATCATTACCTTCAGAAGAAGATAATTACTTTATCTCAATTGGTGATAGATGGTGTTCAGTAGAAAATATCGTTAAGCGGGACTTAAAAATTAGTAAGCATTTAGATAGCTTTGCTTTTGAAGGTTTAGATCCTGATTTTTCATTCAGCTCAGGGAATTTAAAAGCAATATATCTACCAGATGAAGACTTCATAAACGGCGGTAGTGCAATTATAATTTTCTCTATCGTTGGCAGCACATGGCGACATATAGTTCCGTTAGAAGATCAATTGTCTTTATGGGAGCAACTAGGCCTTCTAAATTAATACTGTTTTATTAGGGCGTGTTGATCTTTGCGGTATAAAAAACAAACAGCATGAGGATAAGGTATAATTGAATTCGCTAAAAAACGTT